>NZ_BCBQ01000015.1:0-87425 GCF_001320885.1 Pseudomonas sp. NBRC 111140 | reverse complement strand
CCAGTGCCGCCTCCAGCTCGCGCGCCAGGCGGCGGGCACGGGCGTCGCCCTTGGCCGCCTGCTTGCTCAGGCTCACCAGCTGCAGCACTTCACGCGGCAGGGCGTTGCCGATGCCGGTGATGGCGCCGGTGGCGTTGCAGTTGACGAAGCCGTGCACCACTTGGGTATCCACGCCGACCATCAAGGTCACATCGTCGTCCTTGGAGGTGATGTGTTCGGCGGCATAGCGCAGGTCGGCGCCACCGCCGAATTCCTTGAAACCGATCAGGTTGGGGAACTCGCGGCGCAGCTCGAAGAACAGGTCGGCGCGGGTGGCGAAGCCGTAGTACGGGCTGTTGTAGATCACCGCTGGCAGCTTTGGTGCGGCGGCGAGAATGGCCGAGAAGTGGTGCTTCTGGGCGATCAACGAAGCGCCGCGGCTGAGCACGCGGGGGATGACCATCAGGCCGGCGGCGCCGACGTTGGCTGCGTGCGCGGCATGAGACACCGCTTCACGGGTGTTCACCGCGCCGGTGCCGACAATGGTTGGGATGCCGGCGGCCACCAGGCGCGCCACGCCTTCCTGGCGCTCGGCCTCGGTCAACAGTGGCCAGTCACCCATCGAACCGCAGTACACCACGGCGCTCATGCCGGCTTCGATCAGTTCGCGGCCTTTGCGCACCAGGGCGTCGAAGTCCGGCTTGCGCTCGGCGGTGCACGGGGTCATCAGGGCGGGCATGGTGCCGGTGAAGATATTGCTCATGGTCGTTACCTCAAGGTGTGTATTTTTATGGGTTGTTCAGCGGCTGGCGTTGCGGGCCACGGATTCTTCGTCAACAGCACGCAGCGACTTGCCGCGGGTCTCCTTGGCTGCCGCCACGGCCACGATCGAGATGGCTGCCGCAGCCACCAGGTACCAGGCGATGGGCGTTGAGCTGTTGTATTCCTTCAGCAAGGTCACGGCGATCAGTGGCGCCAGCGAGCCAGCCAGGATTGGCGCGACCTGGTAGCACAGGGAAAGAGCGGTGTAGCGCACGTGGGTGGGGAACAGTTCGGCCATCAGCGCGGAATAGGGCGCATAGGTCATCGACTCGATGGCCAGGCCAAGGGTGATCGCCGCCATGATCAGCCAGTCATTGCCGGTGTCCATCATCGGGAAGCCGACGAAACCCCAGAACGCAGTGAGTACGGCACCGATCAGGTACACCGGCTTGCGGCCAATGATGTCCGACAGGTAACCCATCGCCGGGATCATGAAGAAGTGCAGCAGGTGGGCGCCGAACATCAGTAGCAGGATTTGCGAGGTGTCCTTGTGCACCACCAGTTTCAGGTAGGTGATGGAGAAGGTGACGACGGTGTAGTAAAGGATGTTTTCCGCAAAGCGCGCGCCAATGCCGATCAGCACTTCGCGCCAGTACTTGGTAACCACTTCCACCACGCCCAGTTGCTGGCTTTCCAGCTTCTGCTGCTTGGCCTGGGCTTCCTTGAAGATCGGTGCATCGTCGACCCGGGTGCGGATCCAGTAGCCGATCAGCACC
The DNA here is from genome assembly GCF_001320885.1 of Pseudomonas sp. NBRC 111140. Taxonomy (NCBI): domain Bacteria; kingdom Pseudomonadati; phylum Pseudomonadota; class Gammaproteobacteria; order Pseudomonadales; family Pseudomonadaceae; genus Pseudomonas; species Pseudomonas sp. NBRC 111140. Next base: position 85,908 of record NZ_BCBQ01000015.1, on the reverse strand, counting down.
ACCACCGCCGAGAACCAGAAGGCCACCCGCCAACCCCAGTCAAGGAACTGCGCTTCGCTCAGGTTGGATGACAACAGCAGCAGGATGATGGTGGCGATCAGGTTGCCGGCCGGCACCCCCGCTTGTGGCCAGCTGGCCCAGAAGCCGCGGCGGTTGTCCGGGCTGTGTTCGGACACCAGCAGCACCGCGCCGCCCCATTCGCCGCCAAAGGCAAAGCCCTGGATCAGCCGCAGCACCACCAACAGGATGGGTGCGGCATAGCCGATGCGTTCGAAGGTGGGCAGGCAGCCCATCAGGAAGGTGGTTATCCCGACCACGATCAGGCTGATTTGCAGTAAATGCTTGCGGCCAACCTTGTCACCGTAATGGCCAAACACCAGGCCACCGATGGGGCGGGCGAGGAAACCTACGGCATAGAGGGCAAAGGCGGCGATGATCCCATCCATGGCGCTGCCGGTCTGGCGGAAGAACAGCTGGCCGAAGACCAGTGCCGAGGCGGTGCCGTAAAGGAAAAATTCGTACCACTCGGCGACTGCGCCGGCCATGGCCGCAGCTACCACACGCTTGATGCCCGCTGGGGCCTGGTCTGCTGTTTTTGCGACATTCACCGATGCCGCCGAAGAGGGTGTGGCCATGGTTTTGCACTCCGATACGTAATTATTGGAAGAAGGAGTAGGCAGCGCGGCACTGGCAAATCGATGCCGCTGATTCCTTATATGGTATTTCGTATACGATATCTAGATAAGCAAAAACAAAGCCAGAAGGGAGATTTGGCGTCGAGCGGCAGCAGGTTGTTGAGTCAGTTGTGGGGCAGGTGCTCGTACAGGCTCTGGCACACCCCGTTGATGTGTTCTTCGATCAGTTGCGCCGCCAGCTCTACATCGCGCGCCCGGCAGGCGGCAACGATGTCGCGGTGCTCATGATCGGCGCGCAGCTTGCCCGCCGACAGGCTCATCTGCATGCGCAGGTAGCGTTCCACCTTGTCATGGATCGAGCGTATCAGGCCCACCAGATAGGGCCGCCTTGCGGGTTCGTACAGGCAAGCGTGCAGCGCCCAGTTGAGGTCGGCCCAGCGGCCAACGTCATCTTCACCGATGAACTCCGCGCAAATGGCTTCGGCGCGAGCGAAATGCTGTTCGGTCATGTTGGGGATCGCCAGGCGAATGGCCTTCACCTCCAGCAACACCCGTACCTCGAACATCTGCGCCAGTTCAGGTTCCGAGATGCGGGTGACCAATGCACCACGGTTGCGGTGGAAATCCACCAGGCCTTCAGCCTCAAGGCGCTTCAGGGCCTCGCGCACCGGGATCTTGCTGACGTTGAACGCCTGCGCCACTTCGTCCTGGCGCACGGGTTCGCCTTCGGCCAGCTGGCCCGAGATGATCGCCTCGCGCAGGTGTTTGGCGATGATTTCCGACATCGAGGGTGTTGCACCCAGGTCGGTAGCTTTGAAAGACGGCAGCGGCACGGGAAATTCCAGCAATCAGGCAGTGCGGATATCTTATACGAAACGCCCTGCCAGCCATACCGACCGCCGTAGGGCTTACACCTGGCGGGCCGCCAGTGCGTTCTCGTCCTCACCGGTTGACTGAGTATTGGTCTTCGCCAGGGCCTTGGCCTCGATATCGTCCTTCATGCGCTGGGCAATCTGCTGGTCGACCAGTTCCTTCTTCTCAGGTGGCAGGGCGTTGTACTCGTCCTCGGTCAAGCCCAATTCGCGCAGCAGCTTTTCCTTGATCATCTCGGCAGGCGATTTGGACATGAGATCCTGGAAGTCCTGCCTGGCGCTGCTGGTTTGTTGCGTACCCATTTCAGCAGGCTGGCCAGGATCGTTGCCAGGGTTCTGCAACTGCACCTTGAGCTTGGCAAAGGCCTCCTCGCGGGCATCCTCGGCATCCTGCTGCGAGGTATTGCCCTGGCGGCCCTGCTGCGCGGTGGCGCTGTTGGCGACCACTGGTAGACGGAACTGCGGCACGTCGGCCGCGGCCTGGTCCATGCCGGTGCGCTGTTGCTGATGGAGCTCGGCCTGCCAGCCGAGGCCGTTGATTACGATAGTCATGAATTCCTCCTTGGAAATGTCATAGGCAGCAGGGAAGGGCAATTGCCATGCCACCTATCCCCGCCATGCAAATAGCGCGTTGGTGCTATTCCGGTCGCGGCACGGTGGGCATATGCTTGCCCGTCACAGGCATGATCTTGCCGCCTGCGGCAATTACCACCACTGTCGGCAGCCCCTTGAACGGAGCGCAGTTGCTGGGCATCAGGGAGAGCGTCCATGAATCAGGAAACCAGGCCGGCACCTGCCGGCTTCAGTGAACAGCAGTTGCACACTTTGTTCGAGTTGATCAGCGATGGCATCTGGGACTGGAATGCCAACACCGGTTACGTTTATCGCAATCCAGGCTGGTACACCATGCTCGGTTATGCCAGCCACTCCATGGCCAACTCGGTTTTTACCTGGGAAAGCGTGATCCATCCCGAAGACTACACACGGGTAATGGCGCATTTCGAGGCCTACATCAATCAGCGCAACGAGCGCTACCTCATCGAATACCGTTGCCGTTGCCAGGATGGCAGCTACATCTGGATCGAAGACAGCGGCTATATCATCGCGCATAACGAAGACGGCTCGGTGGCGCGCATGCTTGGTGCACACCGCAACATCGACGCCGGCAAGCGCCTGGTGGCAGAGCTGGAGCAGAAGAACCAGTCGCTGGAATACCAGGTGGCCGAACGCACCCGTGAGCTGTCCTGGGTGAACCATCAGTTGCAGCGGCAACTGGACGAAAACCGTGAACTGGCCGAACGTGATGCGTTGACCCGTGTCGCCAACCGCTATCGGCTGGAGAAAGCGTTGCAGTTGGAGTGCGAACGCGCCCAGCGCTTCCGCCAGCCGTTGTCGCTGATCGCCATGGACATGGATGATTTCAAGCCCATCAACGACCGCTACGGTCACGCCCGTGGCGATGCGGCGCTGGTCCGGGTGGCCGAAAACCTGCACACCTGCTTGCGCGAACTGGACCTGCTGGCGCGTTGGGGCGGCGACGAGTTCGTCATCGTGCTGCCGCAGACCATGCTCGGGGAGGCGCTGGAGGTGGCGGCGCGCTTGCGCCAGGCGATGGAGCAGCTGGAACCGGTGGGCGATTGTCGGCTGACCATGAGCTATGGCGTGGTGCAATGGCGGGAAGGGGAAGACCAGCACGCGCTGCTGGCGCGGGCAGACAAGGCGCTTTACCGGGCCAAAGATGCTGGCAAGAACGCGATTGCCGAGTGATTGGGCCGCTTCAGGCATAAAAAGGACCCGCTGCGCCTCACGGCGCAGCGGGCCAATTCGGCCTCGGCCGCTTCAGTGTCAGATATGCAGTGCGTGGCCCAGGGCGCGCAGCGCGGCTTCCTGTACCGCTTCACCCAGCGTCGGGTGGGCATGGATGGTGCCCGCTACATCTTCCAGGCAGGCGCCCATTTCCAGTGATTGGGCAAACGCTGTGGACAATTCGGAAACCGCCACGCCAACCGCCTGCCAGCCCAGGATCAAGTGGTTGTCACGCCGCGCTACCACACGCACGAAACCGCTTTTCGCTTCCAGGCTCATGGCCCTGCCGTTGGCGGCGAACGGGAACTGCGCGACGATGCAGTCCAGGCCTTGCTGGCTGGCCTGCTCCGGGGTTTTACCGACCACCACCACTTCCGGGTCGGTGAAGCACACGGCGGCAATCGCAGCCGGTTCGAAGCGGCGGGCCTTGCCGGCGATGATTTCGGCGACCATTTCGCCCTGGGCCATGGCCCGGTGCGCAAGCATCGGCTCGCCAGCCACGTCGCCGATCGCCCAGACGTTGTGCATGCTGGTTTGGCAGCGCTCGTCGATGGCGATGGCGGCACCGTTCATTTTCAGCGCCAGGCATTCCAGGTTGAAACCTTGGGTACGGGGCCGACGGCCCACGGCCACCAGCACCTGGTCGGCTTCCAGGCGCAGTTGCCCGCCCTTGCCGTCGTTGGCCAGCAGGCAACCATTTTCGTAGCCTTCGACGCTGTGGCCCAGGTGCAGGGCGATGCCCAGCTTCTTCAGCGACTCGGCCACCGGGGCGGTGAGTTCGCTGTCGTAGGTTGGCAGGATGCGCTCACGCGCTTCCACCACGCTTACCTGCGCGCCCAGCTTGCGGTAGGCGATGCCTAGCTCCAGGCCGATATAGCCACCGCCCACCACCACCAGGTGTTGCGGCAGGGCTTTCGGTGCCAAGGCTTCAGTCGAGGAAATCACCGGGCCACCCAGCGGCAGCATCGGCAGTTCGACACTGCTGGAGCCAGTGGCCAGCAACAGGTGTTCGCACTGGATGCGCTGGCCATCGACCTCGACCTGCTTGCCGTCGAGCACCTTGGCCCAGCCGTGCACCACTTTCACCCCGTGCTTTTTCAACAGGGCGGCAACACCGCTGGTCAGGCGGTCGACGATGCCGTCCTTCCAGGCCACGCTCTGGCCGATGTCCAGGCGTGGTGAAGCCACGCTGATGCCCAGTGGCGATGGCTCGGTGAAGCGCGATGCCTGGTGGAACTGCTCGGCCACGTGGATCAGCGCCTTGGAGGGGATGCAGCCAATGTTCAGGCAGGTGCCGCCCAGTGCCTGGCCCTCCACCAGCACGGTGGGAATGCCCAGTTGTCCGGCGCGGATAGCCGCTACATAACCGCCAGGGCCGCCGCCGATGATCAACAGGGTCGTTTGAAGGGTCGGGTTCATGTTCACTCCACGAACAGGCAGGCGGGTTGTTCGAGCAGGCCACGCACGGCCTGGATGAACAGTGCGGCGTCCATGCCATCGACCACGCGGTGATCGAACGAGCTGGACAGGTTCATCATCTTGCGCACGACGATCTGGCCGTCGATCACCACTGGTCGCTCGACCATGCGGTTGACGCCGACGATGGCCACTTCCGGGGTGTTGACCACGGGGGTGCTGACGATACCGCCCAAGGCGCCGAGGCTGGTCAGGGTGATGGTCGAGCCGGACAGCTCATCACGGCTGGCCTTGTTGTTGCGCGCAGCGTTGGCCAGGCGCGAAATCTCGCCAGCATTGGCCCACAGGCTGCCCGCTTCGGCATGGCGCAGCACCGGCACCATCAGGCCGTTGTCACCTTGGGTGGCGATGCCCACATGCACCGCGCCATGGCGGGTGATGATCTGTGCTTCGTCGTCGTAGGTGGCGTTGATCTGCGGGAAGTCACGCAGTGCCACGACCAGGGCGCGTACCAGGAACGGCAGCAGGGTCAGCTTGCCTCGGCTATCGCCATGCTTGCTGTTGAGTTGCTGGCGCAGGGCTTCCAGGGCGGTGACGTCGATTTCTTCCACATAGCTGAAATGCGCGACCCGGCGCTTGGCGTCCTGCATGCGCTGGGCGATCTTGCGGCGCAGGCCGATCACCGGCACCTGCTCGCTGTCGCTGCGCTTGGCATAGCCACTCGGCGCTTGCCCGGCAGCACGCTGTGGCTTGCTCATGAAGGCGTCGAGGTCTTCGTGCAGGATGCGCCCGGCCGGGCCGCTGCCATGCACGTAACGCAGTTCGATACCGGCATCCAAGGCGCGTTTGCGCACGGCCGGCGAGGCCAGCGGTTTATCGCCTGGCTGGCGCGGCACGATGGGTGCGGCTTCGTGCTGGGCGGGCGCCTGGTACGCGGCGGGTTTCATCTCTTTCTGCGGTTCTGGTTTGGCGGCCACTGGGGCCGATGGCGTGTCTACCGGCTTGGCCTGTGGCGTATCCACATGGTTGCCGCTGCCTTCCACTTCGATGCGGATCAGTTCGCTACCGACCGCCATCACTTCACCGGGCTGGCCACCCAGGGCCAGCACCTTGCCACTGACCGGCGAAGGAATTTCCACGGTGGCCTTGTCGGTCATGACGTCGGCCACCACCTGGTCCTCGGCGATGATGTCACCGACCTTGACGAACCATTCCACCAACTCGACCTGCGCGATGCCTTCGCCAATGTCCGGCATCTTGATGACGTGCGTGCCCATTCAGACCTCCATGACCTTTTTCAATGCCGCACCTACCCGCGAAGGCCCTGGGAAGTAAGCCCATTCCTGTGCGTGAGGGTAGGGGGTGTCCCAACCGGTGACGCGTTCGATCGGCGCCTCCAGGTGGTGGAAGCAGTGCTCCTGCACCAGCGACACCAGTTCGGCACCGAAGCCGCAGGTGCGGGTCGCTTCGTGCACCACCACGCAGCGGCCGGTCTTTTTCACCGACTCGACGATGGTGTCCAGGTCCAGCGGCCACAGGCTGCGCAGGTCGATCACTTCGGCATCGACGCCGCTTTCTTCGGCGGCCACCTGGGCCACGTATACCGTGGTGCCATAGGTGAGCACGGTCACGTCATTGCCAGGGCGGGTAATGGCGGCCTTGTCCAGCGGCACGGTGTAGTAGCCGTCGGGTACGGCGCTGTGCGGGTGCTTCGACCAGGGTGTTACCGGGCGGTCGTGGTGGCCGTCGAACGGGCCGTTGTACAGGCGCTTGGGCTCCAGGAAAATCACCGGGTCGTCGCATTCGATCGAGGCAATCAGCAGGCCCTTGGCGTCATACGGGTTGGACGGCATGACGGTGCGCAGGCCGCACACCTGGGTGAACATCGCTTCCGGGCTCTGGCTGTGGGTCTGGCCACCATAGATGCCGCCGCCGCAAGGCATGCGCAAGGTCAGCGGGGCGATGAACTCGCCGGCCGAACGGTAGCGCAGGCGCGCCATCTCGGAGACGATCTGGTCGGAGGCGGGGTAGAAGTAGTCGGCGAACTGGATCTCCACGACCGGGCGCAGACCGTAGGCACCCATGCCAACGGCGGTGCCGACGATGCCGCTCTCGGAGATTGGCGCGTCGAACACGCGCGACTTGCCGTACTTGGTCTGCAGGCCTTCGGTGCAGCGGAACACGCCGCCGAAGTAACCGACGTCCTGGCCGTACACGACCACATTGTCGTCGCGCTCGAGCATGACATCCATGGCCGAGCGCAGGGCCTGGATCATGGTCATGGTAGTGGTGGCCATGGCGGTTTCCGGGTTGATGCTGTTGTTGTGGTCGTTCATCTCAAACCCCCAGTTCCTGGCGTTGACGGCGCAGGTGGTCGGGCATCTCCTTGTACACGTCCTCGAACATCGAGGCGGCGCTCGGGATGTGACCGTTGGCCAGGGTGCCGTACTGCTCGGCTTCTTTCTGCGCGGCAATCACCGCCGCTTCGAACTCGGCCGTGGTGGCCTGGTGTTCTTCCTCGGACCAGTGGCCGATCTTGATCAGGTGCTGCTTCAGGCGGGCGATCGGGTCGCCCAGCGGGAAGTGGCTCCAGTCATCGGCAGGGCGGTACTTGGACGGATCGTCCGAGGTCGAGTGCGGGCCGGCGCGGTAGGTGACCCACTCGATCAGGCTTGGGCCCAGGCCGCGACGAGCGCGCTCGGCAGCCCAGCGCGAGGCGGCGTACACGGCGACGAAGTCGTTGCCGTCAACCCGCAGCGAAGCGATACCACAACCCACGCCACGGCCGGCAAAGGTAGTCGACTCGCCACCGGCGATGGCCTGGAAGGTAGAAATGGCCCACTGGTTGTTGACCACGTTGAGAATCACCGGGGCGCGGTACACGTGGGCAAAGGTGAGGGCAGTGTGGAAGTCCGATTCGGCGGTGGCGCCGTCGCCGATCCAGGCCGAAGCGATCTTGGTATCGCCTTTGATCGCCGACGCCATGGCCCAGCCGACCGCCTGCACGAACTGAGTGGCCAGGTTGCCGCTGATGGTGAAGAAGCCGGCTTCGCGTACCGAGTACATGATCGGCAGCTGTCGGCCCTTGAGCGGGTCGCGCTCGTTGGACAGCAGTTGGCAGATCATCTCGACCAGCGACACGTCACGGGCCATAAGGATGCTTTGCTGGCGGTAGGTCGGGAAGCACATGTCGGTGCGGTTCAGCGCCAACGCCTGGCCGCTGCCGATGGCTTCTTCGCCCAGGCTCTGCATGTAGAAGGACATCTTCTTCTGCCGTTGGGCAACCACCATGCGGCTGTCGAAGATCCGCGTCTTGAGCATGGCGCGCATGCCTTGGCGGAGAATTTGCGGGTCGATGTCTTCGGCCCACGGGCCTTGCGCGTCGCCGTGCTCGTCAAGCACGCGGACCAGGCTGTAGGACAGGTCGGCAGTGTCGGCAGCGTCGACATCGACAGGGGGTTTACGGGCTTGACCTGCATCGTTGAGGCGCAGGTAGGAAAAATCGGTCTGGCAGCCTGGCCGGCCGGTGGGCTCGGGCACATGCAAACGCAGGGGGGCGTACTCGTTCATGCTTTTTACGCTCGCTCGGGTATTTGTTTTTGTGAGCTCTGAAGCGGCCGCCGCTGAATACCGGCTTGTGACTGGTAGGTCAGCGTCATCTACATCTTAGTGGCCCGGCGGGAGAATTTTTCTCTCAAGTTGGTTGCCTTTGCCGAGCGGGGCAGATAAACATTCCGCATAAACACAAAAAACCGGTGATTTTGTCTCATGCGCAAACTCGATCGTACCGATATCGGCATTCTCAACAGCCTGCAGGAAAACGCCCGCATCACCAACGCCGAGCTGGCACGCTCGGTCAACCTGTCGCCCACGCCCTGTTTCAACCGGGTGCGGGCCATGGAAGAACTGGGGGTGATCCGCCAGCAGGTGACCTTGTTGTCGCCCGAGGCGTTGGGGCTGGATGTGAATGTGTTCATCCATGTCAGCCTGGAAAAACAGGTAGAGCAGTCGTTGCACCGCTTCGAGGAAGAAATTGCCGAACGGCCCGAGGTGATGGAGTGCTACCTGATGACCGGGGACCCGGATTACCTGCTACGAGTGCTGTTGCCGAGTATCCAGGCGCTGGAGCGCTTTCTCGACTACCTGACCCGGTTGCCGGGGGTGGCGAATATCCGCTCGAGTTTTGCCTTGAAACAGGTGCGCTACAAGACGGCCTTGCCGTTGCCGGCCAATGGCATGACCTTGCGCGAATAGAAGAGGCCCCAGGCGTTCGAGAGGCTGCTTGATATTTTAAACACCCCCAGCCTATGTTGTTGTCAGCCTACAACAACAAGGACAAGCGTCATGAGCATCGCTCAGCTCCAGGGCATCGATGAAATCGAATGCGTCACCCCCGACCTCAACGGCGTCCCACGCGGCAAGGTGATGACCGCCGAAGGCTTTCTCGAAGGCCGCCGCCTGCAGATGGCCCGTGGGGTGCTGCTGCAATGCATCATGGGCGGCTACCCGCCGGCGAAATTCTACGGCAGTGACGACGGCGACCTGGCGTTGGTAGCCGAACCCAGCCAGGTTCATCGCTTGCCCTGGAGCGATGACGGTCGCGCCCTGGCCATCTGCGATGCCAATGAACTGGATGGCCGGCCCTCGGCACTGTCCACCCGGGGCCAGTTGAAGGCCGTGATCGCCCGCTACGCAGCGTTGGGTCTGGCACCGGTAGTGGCGACCGAGCTTGAGTTCTTCGTGTTTGCCCCCAACAGTGACCCGCAGCAGCCGTTCCAGCCACCGCTGGGCACCGACGGCCGCCGCGAGCTGGGCCATTCAGCGTTCAGTGTCAGCTCCAACAACGGCCTGCGCCCGTTCTTCAAAGAGGTGTACCAGTGCATGGCCGCGCTCGGCCTGCCGCGCGACACCTTCATGCACGAAATGGGCGTCAGCCAGTTCGAGATCAACTTGCTGCATGGCGACCCGCTGCTGCTGGCCGACCAGACGTTCCTGTTCAAGCACCTGCTCAAGGAAGTGGCGCTCAAGCATGGGCTGACCGTGGTGTGCATGGCCAAGCCGTTGGCGCGTACGCCTGGCAGTTCCATGCATATCCACCAGAGCCTGGTCGAGGCCAGCAGCGGGCGTAATGTGTTCAGCGACGAGCAGGGCCTGCCGACCGATACCTTCTACCACTTCATCGGCGGTTTGCAGGCGTGCATGGCCGATTTCACCGCGCTGTTCGCTCCCAACGTCAATTCCTATCAGCGCCTGTGCCACCCCTATGCCTCGCCGAACAATGCCTGCTGGTCCGAGGACAACCGTGCCGCCGGTTTGCGCATTCCGGCCAGTGCGCCGGCAGCGCGACGGGTCGAAAACCGTTTACCCGGTGCCGACGCCAACCCCTACCTGGCCATCGCCGCCAGCCTGGCCGCCGGGCTGCACGGCATCGAGCAGCGCCTGCAGCCGTCGCCCGCCATCCAGGGCGAGTTCGAAGTGCCCGAGCACCTGAGCCTGCCGTGTACCCTGCATGCAGCCCTTGAAAGGCTCAAGCGCAGCACACTGGCACGGGAACTGTTCGGCAGCGAGTTCATCGAAGGCTACATCGCCAGCAAGACCCTGGAACTGACCGATTTCTACGATGAGATCACCCCGTGGGAGCGCCGGGTGCTGGCGGCACAGGCCTGATCGCGACACGACCTGCATCGGACACGTCCTCGCCGCGGCATTTTGCTGGCGGGGGCCTGCACTGACCGGCATTTGCCCTTATGCTGCTAGCACCTACCGCCACCTGACCAGGGAGCTTCTCGGTACGTATGCGAAATGTATGGAAGCCGTTTCAGTCGTTGTATTTCGCCGCGCTGATGATGTTGATCGGCTCGGGCCTGCTCAGTACCTACCTGGCCCTGCGCCTGGCTGCCGACCATGTCGACAGCCTGTGGGTGGGTGCGTTGATGGCGGCCAACTACTTTGGCCTGGCGGTTGGCGGCAAAGTCGGCCACCGGCTGATCGGCCGGGTAGGGCATATACGCGCCTATGCCACCTGCGCCGGTATTGTCGGCGCCGCAGTGCTCGGTCATGGCCTGACCAACTGGCTGCCGGCCTGGGTGGGGCTGCGCATGATCGTGGGCTTGGGCATGATGTGCCAGTACATGGTCATCGAGAGCTGGCTCAACGAGCAGGCCGATGTGAAACACCGCGGCGCGGTGTTCAGCGGCTACATGATCGCTTCGTACCTGGGCCTGGTCCTGGGCCAGCTTATTCTGGTGGTCCACCCGCAGCTCGGCCCTGAGCTGCTGATGCTGGTAGCGATGTGCTTTGCCCTGTGCCTGGTGCCGGTGGCGATGACCCGGCGCATTCACCCGGCGCCCTTGCGCCCGGCCCCGATGGAGCCGAAGTTCTTCATCAAGCGTGTGCCGCAGTCGCTCAGTACGGTGCTCGGTTCCGGGTTGATCGTGGGTTCGTTCTACGGCTTGGCGCCTTTGTATGCCTCAAGCCAAGGGATGACGACCGAGCAGATTGGTCTGTTCATGGGTAGCTGCATTTTTGCCGGCCTGCTGGTGCAGTGGCCGCTGGGATGGTTGTCTGACCGTTACGACCGGGCAGTGCTGATCCGTAGCGTGGCAATAGGCCTGGCGCTGGCCGCTGCGCCATTGGCGATACTGCCCAGTGTGCCGCTGGAGCTGCTGTTCGGTATCGGCTTCCTGATTTCGTTGCTGCAGTTCTGCCTGTATCCGCTGGCTGTGGCGTTTTCCAACGACCACGTGGAGAGCGAGCGGCGGGTGTCGCTGACGGCCATGCTGTTGGTGACCTATGGCGTGGGCGCGTGCATCGGGCCGCTGGCGGCGGGTGTGCTGATGAAGATGCTGGGCGCGCAGATGCTGTATGCCTTCTTCGTGTTCTTTGCGCTGGTGCTGGTGTGGCGCATCCGACCGAAAGCGGTTACCGGCCTGCATCAGGTGCAGGACGCACCGCTGGGTCACGTGGCCATGCCGGCGGCCGGCTCACCGCTGTCGGCAGCGTTGGACCCACGGGTGGATGAGCAGACTGTGCAGGACGTGATGCAGGCACCGGTGGCGGCGGAGGATACCGAGGAGGAAGAGAAGACCGCCGAGCAACAAGCGGCTGCGCCGGAAGGGGAGGTCAGCAAGTCCGTTTAAGCTTGTGCCGGCCCTTTGCGGCTAAACCCGCGAAAGGGTCGGCACAGGAAGACCACAAATGAAAACGCCACCTCGACAGGTGGCGTTTTTGCAATCAGCCGACGATCAATAGTCGTCTTTGTCGAACCGCCGCGCCTCACGCTGCAGCTGGTACACAAAGCTCTCGATCTTGCGCTGTGCCTGCCCGCTCAGGTTATGGAAACGCACGCCGGCAAAAGTGGTGTTGATGCGCTCTTCATAGTGCAGGTGACGCAGCTCGACCATGGTGTCCACCAGGCCGAGCGGATTGCCCGCCTTGAAGCGCTCATACACCTGGCCCAGTTGCAGGCGGTCTTCGACATTGCCTTCGAAGCGCAGTTTGCAGCCGGTGGCCGAAATATCCAGCAGCTTGCCGCGCAGGGCGCCGTTGCCCTTGAGGTGGGCACCATCGAGGATGATATCGACCAGCTGCGACAGTTTCAGCGCGGCACGGAAGGCGTTGCGGCGCTGGTGGTAGGTCATCTCTTGCGGCAGGGCGCCGCTGTAGCAGCGGTGGCCGTTGACTTCGCTGATCTTCAGCTCGTGGTCGCATTCCCAGGCGATGCGCACGCCATCGTGGAAGCCTTCGACGCGAAAGTGCTCGCCGTTTTCGATGAACTTCTCGCCGTCACGGGGGATCATCTCGTCCAGTGCCAGGGTGTTGCTTTCTCGGTCCACGTGTACCACGTAGCTCTGGAAACGCTGGCTGCGGTCGTGGAAGGTGATGATCAGGGGGTCGTGGCTTTCCTGCAACTGCCGCAAGTTGGCCGCAATTTCCAAGGGGGTGCTCAGCACCTTTGGTGGTTGCGGGGCATCGGATTCATTGAACACGGCTTATCGTTCTCCAGGCAAAAGCGACACACGCAAGTAACGGCATTTTGCCAGTATGTTCCGTGCCTTGATAGAAAAATCACACTTGGCTGAGGGCGCGCGGCTTGGCCAGCGGCGAGGTGCTGCCGCGGCTGTCGTAGAGCGAGGGCGAATCGCCGCCCATGAGGATCCTGACCTGGTTGTTGGTGACGTGTTGCTGCACCTGGATGATCCGGCCATTGGTCTGGTTGACCTGTTGGCAGTCGTCCATCAGTTGCGACAGCATGTCGAGGCGCTGCAGCATCACATCGCCATGCGGCGACTGCGCGGCTACCGCCTGCACACCGCTGCGATCGGCACTCAGGCCCAGGCTGCCGAGCAATTGGCTGCGGCGCTGGCCGTGCTGCTCGAGCAAGATGATCAACGACTGCTTGCGCGCCAGGATTTGCTCCAGTAGCGGCATGTCGCGGCCATGCAGGGCGATCGCCTCCTTGTGCAGAAGGTCGAGCAGTTCCTGCATCGGGGCAATGTCATCTTCGATCAGTTGCAGCAAGGTGGTGTCGTGCATGGCTAACTCTTGGCTTTTCTAGCGTCCGTGAAGTCAGCGCGCCGTACGGTCAGCGCTGGGCTTCGAAATCGAGCAGTTTGCTGGCGACCCGGCCGGCATCGACCTGGTAGCTGCCGTCGGCGATCGCCTGTTTCAACTGGGCCACACGGGCGCTGTTGACCACCGGCTCGTCGCGCAGCTTGTCGCTGATCTTCTGCAACTGCTGTGCCTCTTGGCTGAGGTGTACCGCTTCTCCGCTGGTGCTGGTGGCGCTTGCCGCTTCCTGGCTGGCTGCCGGTTTTTCGGCGCTGCCGGACGCGGTGTTGCCGCGCACGCCGCCCGTGACGGACGGAGAGTTATTCAAACGACTGAAGTCGATGACCATGATCAGAAACCTCTGGGTATTTGGACGCTTGCCTTGTTTTCGGCCAACCCGATAGAAACTTTAGGCACAAATGCATCGCCGCCTGTCAGCAAGCTCGCGAACCCGTGTTCTGACACAGTTTAGGAAAAGCGGTTCCTCACTGCCAGCGCAATCTGGTGGCCGGCCTACATACTGACCTCGACCTGGCCGGGGCCGGTCACCCTGGCCTTCACCACTCGCTTGGAGTTGAGGTTGCGTACCCGTATCTGCTCGCTCAGGCCGCCCTTGCTCAGGGCCTCACCCGGCATGCGCACGCTCAGGCTGCCACTGCGGGCAATGATCACCACTTGATCTCCCTTGCGTACCACCTCGGCCTGTTCCAGGTGTTGCGGGGTGAGCACCTGGTCGATCACCGTGGGGCGTTGCATTTTCATGCCCACCGCCTGGTCCAGCTCGGTCAGAAAGCCCTGGCCCAGGGTGCCGACATCCCGCTCGCGCAGGGCCACGTCACCTTCGCCCACCGTGTTGTCGCGCTTGAGCGGGCGGGTAACCACCACCACGTCGCGGAACAGCCGCACGGTGGCGGGGACGAACACCGTCCACGGCGCCGCGCCATCACAGCGCACCCGTACTGTCACGCGGCCAAGCGGCTGAGCCGGGCTTTCCAGTGAGGCGTCCAGCTGCTGACTGCACAGCGGCATGCGCAGGCGCGGGTCCAGTGGGTTGACCTGGATTTCATAGCGGCCGGCGGTCTGGGTGGTGGCCAGATAGTCTTCGACGGTGAATTCAAGAAACCCTTGGGTGACACCGATAAGCTGTTCAGGCAAGGTAAACGCGTCCGCCACCGTGCGAACGCCGGGCACCAGCAGACACAGGGTGGCCAGCGAGCCAGTCAGCAGGCGCGTCAATCGTCGGAAAAATGTCGTTTTCGTGTGCATGACGCTCAAAAAAGCAAAGCCCGTGCCGACTCGCTACCTGAGTTGCAACGAAAGGCTGAAAGATAAAGGAGTCTGGCATGGCGGGTGTTATGGATTCGGTCAACCAGCGCACGCAGCTGGTGGGGCAGAATCGCCTGGAATTGCTGCTGTTCCGCCTCAATGGCGAACAGCTATACGGCATCAACGTATTCAAGGTCAGGGAAGTGCTGCAATGCCCTGCGCTGACCCTGCTGCCCAAGGCGCACCCGGTGGTGCGTGGCGTTGCCAATATCCGTGGGGCAACCATCCCGATCCTCGACTTGTCGATGGCCACCGGGTTGCGACCGCTGCAGGAAGACACGCGCAACAGCTTCGTGATCATCACCGAGTACAACACCAAGACCCAGGGCTTCCTGGTGCACTCGGTGGAGCGCATCGTCAACATGAACTGGGAAGAGATCCATCCGCCACCCAAGGGGACCGGTCGCGACCACTACCTGACGGCGGTCACCCGGGTGGACAACCGCATGGTCGAGATCATCGACGTGGAAAAGGTGCTGGCTGAAGTGTCGCCTTCGTCCGAGTCGGTATCGGCTGGGGTGATCGATGCCGAGGTGCAGGACAAGGCCGTGCTGATGCGGGTGCTGACCGTCGACGATTCGTCGGTGGCGCGCAAGCAGGTCAGCCGCTGCCTGCAGACCGTAGGGGTCGAAGTGGTTGCGCTCAACGATGGCCGTCAGGCTCTGAACTACCTGCGTCAGTTGGTGGATGAGGGCAAAAAGCCGGAAGAAGAGTTCCTGATGATGATCTCGGACATTGAAATGCCGGAAATGGACGGCTATACGCTCACGGCGGAGATCCGCAGCGATCCGCGTATGCAAAAATTGCACATCTGCCTGCATACTTCGCTTTCTGGGGTGTTCAACCAGGCAATGGTCAAGAAGGTCGGTGCCGATGACTTCCTGGCCAAGTTCAAGCCGGACGACCTGGCCCAGCGGGTGGTCGACCGGATCAAGGCAGCGCATTGAAGCAGCCGGGGCATGCCCCCGGCACCAGTGATTGAAAAGAGGCGGCAGTAGTGTCTACGGGTAATTTGGATTTCGAACAGTTCCGGGTCTTCCTGGAGAAAGCCTGTGGCATCCTGCTGGGCGAGAATAAGCAGTACCTGGTTTCCAGCCGTCTCAACAAGCTGATGGAACAACAGGGCATCAAGAGCCTGGGCGAGCTGGTGCAGCGCATCCAGGCCCAGCCGCGCGGCGGTTTGCGCGAGCAGGTGGTCGATGCCATGACCACCAACGAGACCCTGTGGTTTCGCGATACCTACCCGTTCGAAGTGCTGAAGAACAAGGTGATCCCCGAGTTCATCCGCAACAACCCTGGCCAGCGCCTGCGCATGTGGTCGGCGGCCTGTTCGTCGGGGCAGGAGCCGTACTCCATCTCCATGGCCATCGACGAGTTCGAGCGCAGTAACCTCGGCCAGCTGAAGATGGGCGCGCAGATTGTTGCCACCGACCTGTCGGGCACCATGCTGAACAATTGCAAGACGGGTGAGTACGACAGCCTGGCGATTGCCCGCGGCTTGTCCCAGGAGCGCCTGCAGCGCTATTTCGACCCCAAGGGGCCTGGGCGCTGGGCGGTCAAGCCGGCGATTCGCAGCCGCGTCGAGTTCCGCTCGTTCAACCTGCTGGACAGCTATGCCAGCCTGGGCAAGTTCGACATCGTGTTCTGTCGCAACGTGTTGATCTACTTCTCGGCGCAGGTGAAGCGGGATATCCTGCTGCGCATTCACAGTACCTTGAAGCCGGGTGGCTACCTGTTCCTCGGCGCCTCGGAGGCGCTCAATGGCTTGCCGGACCACTACCAGATGGTCCAATGCAGCCCGGGCATCATCTACCAGGCCAAGTAGGGTCTGTCTTGAGGGGTGTGGTGGCGCTCGATCTCCCAGGCGCCACACCTACATCGCCAAACACTGACGTCAATTTTTTGTTTTGCCGCTTTTGCCGCCCGGCAATTGCCGCTTTCGCCGCCCTAGGCGGAAGGCCTTTGCCGCTTTTCTGGCATCACCTTGACAGTACTTCATCTCGCAGCCCCGTATTCTCTGGCTTTGCAAGGGTTGGCACAGCCCTTGCTATACCTTGCTCAACGAAATTCCGGTCAACCTTCGAAGGTTTCCCCGACATGAGCATCAGCTTCGACAAGGCGCTTGGTATTCACGAAAAGGCCCTGGGCTTCCGCGCCCAGCGCGCCGAAGTGCTGGCCAACAACATCGCCAACGCCGATACGCCCAACTACAAGGCGCGTGACATGGACTTCGCCTCGGTGCTCGCCGCCGAAAGCGACAAGCAGCAGAGCGGCGGCCGCTTCAGCCTTGACCGTACCAACAGCCGGCACATCGAGGCTGATGGCCTGGCCATGGCGGATGAAACCCTCAAGTACCGCACGCCGCTGCAGCCGTCGATCGACCAGAACACCGTGGACGCGCAGATCGAGCAATCGAACTACACCGAAAACGCCATTGGCTTCCAGGCCAGCTTCACTTTGCTCAACAGTAAATTCAAAGGGCTGGTTTCCGCCCTGCGGGGAGAATGACCATGTCCCTTTCCAGTGTCTTCAACATTGCCGGTAGCGGCATGAGCGCGCAGAACACGCGCCTGAACACCGTCGCGTCCAACATTGCCAACGCCGAGACCGTGTCTTCGAGCATCGACCAGACCTATCGTGCTCGCCACCCGGTGTTCGCCACCACCTTCCAGAACGCACAGGCTGGCGGCAGCCAATCGCTGTTCGAAGACCAGGGCGAAGCAGGGCAGGGCGTGCAGGTAAAAGGCATCGTCGAAGACCAGAGCACCCTGGAGGCGCGCTACGAGCCTAACCACCCGGCGGCGAACAAGGATGGCTACGTCTACTACCCGAACGTCAATGTGGTCGAGGAGATGGCTGACATGATCTCCGCCAGCCGCGCGTTCCAGACCAACGCCGAGCTGATGAACACGGCCAAGAGCATGATGCAGAAAGTCCTGACCCTGGGGCAGTGATAGGAAGCCGACATGACCACCACCAATTCCACCTCTGACGTCAACAGTGCGTACCTGACCTCACTGCAGAAGCAGGCGTCAAAGAACAACAGCAACACCGGCGCTGCCGGCAGTGCACTGGGCAAAGATGCCTTCCTGCAGTTGCTGGTTACCCAGATGAAGAACCAGAACCCGCTCGACCCACAGGAAAACGGCGAGTTCGTGGCGCAGTTGGCGCAGTTCAGTAGCCTTGAGAGCATGCAGTCGCTCAATGACTCGGTGACCTATATCGCGGCGGGGCTGCAGTCTTCCCAGGCGCTGCAGGCGTCGTCACTGGTCGGGCGCAATGTGATTGTCCAGACCGACAAGGCGGTGGTCGACACCAGCAAGGATTTGAAAGGCACGGTCAACCTCACCTCGTCCAGTACCGCCACCTCGGTGGGTATCTACGACAAGGACGACAAGCTGGTTCGCACCATCGACCTGGGTACTCAGAAAGCCGGCAAGATCGAATTTGCCTGGGATGGCAAGAACGATGACGGCGAAGTAGCGGCAGCAGGTACCTACACCTTCAAGGCTACCGCTTCGATCGACGGCAAGGCCACGGCCATGACCACCAACCTGCCGGCCTCGGTGACCAGTGTGACCATGGGTACCAACGGTTCGGAGATGACACTCAACCTGGCTGGGCTGGGCAGTGTTGCGCTTTCCAAAATCCAAAGCATCGGCATCTAGGGCCTGAGCAAAACGACAGGAGTTACACATGTCTTTCAATATCGGCCTTAGCGGCCTCTATGCAGCGAACAAGGCCCTGAACGTTACCGGCAACAACATTGCCAACGTCGCCACCACCGGCTTCAAGTCGTCGCGCGCCGAGTTCGCCGACCAGTACTCCAACTCCATTCGCGGTACCAGTGCCGGCAAGAACACCGTCGGCACGGGTGTGAAGACGGCGGCTGTGTCGCAGTTGTTCACCCCTGGCAACATCAACGGCACCGGCCAGGCGCTGGACATGGCCATCGATGGCAACGGCTTCTTCGTGATGAGCGACAACGGCTCGAAGATCTACACCCGTGCCGGTGCGTTCTACAGCGACAAGGACGGCTACGTGGTCAACGCGTCGGGCTCCAAGTTGCAAGGTTATGCCGTGGATGCCAACGGCAAGATCACCCAGGGCGTGTTGACTGATCTGCAGATCGACACCTCGAACCTGACGCCGAACCCGACCGGAAAAATCTCCGAGAACGTCAACCTGAATTCCAGCGCCACTGCACCGGCCGTGACGCCGTTCGACCCCGCCAACACTGGCACCTACAACTACACATTCAATACCGATGTGTACGACAGCCAAGGTAACGCGCACCAGTTGAACCAGTACTTCGTCAAGGATGCCACCAGCAACTCCTGGACCATGTACACCACCATCGACGGGCGCAACCCGGCCAACCCGACTTCGACCACGCCGCTGGCCAACAAGCTGCCGTTCAAGTCTGACGGTACCCTGGACACTGCGGCCATGACCGCAGGCCCGGTAGCGGGTGGCATGACCATCGCGGCCAACAAAAGCTTCACCCTCGACAACTGGATCCCGGCACAGAAGAACGCTGCCGGTGTATGGGGTGCCAACGGCGCTACCGCCAACGTCGCCGGGGTCAACCTGGACATGCTTGGCACCACCCAGTACAACGCCGCATCCGCCACCACCGCCAAGAGCCAGGACGGCTTTGCCACCGGTGAGCTGTCGGGCCTGACCATCGACCAAAGCGGCAACATGTTCGCCAACTTCACCAACGGCCAGGACAAGGTGATCGGCCAGGTGGCCATCGCCAACTTCGCCAACCTGCAGGGCCTGACCCCGATTGGCGGCACCAACTGGAAAGAGTCCTACGCTTCGGGCGTGCCGGTGATCGGCGCCCCGGACACCGGCACCCTGGGCCAGATCACTGGCGGTGCGCTGGAAGACTCCAACGTCGACCTGACCGGTGAGCTGGTCAACCTGATCAAGGCGCAGAGCAACTACCAGGCGAACGCCAAGACCATTTCCACCGAAAGCACCATCATGCAGACCATCATTCAGATGACCTGATGGTCGCTTGTTAGTGTGGTGTTGTCTGTAATTGGGGCTGCTTTGCAGCCCATCGCGACACAAGGCCGCTCCTACAGGAGATCACGTTCACCTGTAGGAGCGGCCTTGTGTCGCGATGGGCCGCAACGCGGCCCTAAATTCTCGAAGGTTCCCCCTCCATGAAACGGCTAATGCTCACAGCCCTCCTGGCCATGGCCTTGCCGCTCTCGGCCGCTCCCGCCCCGTTCTACCAATGGCAAAGCCTGGCCACCGGCCGCTACCTGTGTTCGGCCAGCAACCCGGGCGAAGGTTGGGTGCGCCATTCCGGCCCCTACAACAACGCCGCTTGCCGTTCCTTCTGAACAAGCCTTTGCCGCAGGCGGCAAACATCCGCCGACAAACTGACGTTTTTTGCCCCTCGCCCCGCTTAAACCCCCATAAACAGGCGGTTTCAGACTTGGTTCGATTATTGCTTCGAACCTGCCAAGTGACAGCGCGGCAGCGACGCGCAGAGGAGATACTGTGGACAAGTTGCTTTATGTGGCCATGACCGGTGCCAGCCAGAACGCGCTGGCGCAGAAGGCCCACGCCAACAACCTGGCGAACATTTCCACCAACGGTTTTCAGCGTGACCTGGAGCAGGCCCGTTCGATGCCGGTGTTTGGCGACAGCTTTCCGGCGCGCGCCTTTGCCATGACCGAGCGCCCGGCCACCGACTTCAGCGAAGGTCCGTTGGTTGAGACGGGGCGTGACCTGGATGTTGCCGTGACCGGCAAGGGGTTCATCGCCGTGCAGGCACCGGACGGCAGCGAGGCTTATGTGCGCACCGGCAGCCTGAACATCGATGCCCTCGGCGTGCTGCGTGCCGGCAATGGCATGCCGGTGATGGGCAACGGTGGCCCGATCGCCATCCCGCCAGAGCAGAAAGTGGAGGTGGGCGCCGACGGCACCATCAGCATCCGCTCCATGGGTGAAGACCCGCGGGTGATGGCCGAGGTCGACCGCATCAAGCTGGTCAACCCAGACACCAAAGGCCTGACGAAGGGCCTGGATGGCCTGATCCACACCACCTCCGGCCAGCCGGCCGATGCCGACGTCAACGTGCGGGTGGTGGCAGGCTTCCTGGAAGGCAGCAACGTCAATGCTGTCGAGGAAATGACCTCGGTGCTGGCGCTGTCTCGCCAGTTCGAACTGCACGTCAAGATGATGAACACGGCCAAGGAAGGCGACGAAGCCATGGCTCGGGTTTTGCAAATCGGCTAATCACTTTTGAACGGGTGCCGTAAAACAGGCGCACGAGGAGAACTTACATGCTTCCGGCTCTTTGGGTCGCTAAAACCGGCCTGTCCGCCCAGGACACCAACCTGACGGTCATTTCCAACAACTTGGCCAACGTCTCGACCACCGGCTTCAAACGTGATCGCGCCGAGTTCGCCGACCTGCTCTACCAGATCAAGCGTCAGCCTGGTGCCCAGTCCACCCAGGACAGCGAGCTGCCTTCGGGCCTGCAAGTCGGTACCGGTGTGCGCATTGTCGGCACCCAGAAAAGCTTCGTCGCCGGCAGCCTGCAAACCACCGAAAACCCGCTGGACATGGCGGTCAACGGCCGTGGTTTCTTCCAGATTCTGCAGCCGGACGGCACCGTTTCGTACACCCGTGACGGTACCTTCCACCTGAACTCCGACGGCCAGATCGTCACCGCCAATGGCTACGCCCTGGAGCCTGCTGTCGTGGTGCCAAACGATGCGCAGACCTTCACCGTCGGCCAGGACGGCACTGTGTCGATCACCACCGCCGGCAACCCGGCAGCGCAGGTGATCGGCAACATCCAGACCGCCGACTTCATCAACCCGGCTGGCCTGCAGGCAATCGGCGACAACCTGTTCCTCGAGACCGCCGCCAGTGGTGCGCCACAAGTCGGCACCCCAGGCTTGAACGGTTTCGGCACCACCCAGCAGCAGACCCTGGAAAACTCCAACGTCAGCACCGTGGAAGAGCTGGTGAACATGATCACCACCCAGCGTGCCTACGAGATGAACTCCAAGGTCATTTCCACCGCCGACCAGATGCTGTCGTTCGTAACCCAGCAGCTCTAAGCCCTGTCACTCCGTTGCACCCGTGAGGTAAGCGTCATGAATCGTCTGTTGTCCGTTTTCGCCCTGGGGGGGGCGGTGTTGCTGGCAGGTTGCGTCGCGCCGACGCCCAAGCCCAACGACCCGTACTACGCGCCGGTGTTGCCGCGCACCCCATTGCCGGCAGCGGCCAACAACGGTTCGATCTACCAGGCTGGCTTCGAGCAGAACCTGTACAGCGACCGCAAGGCGTTCCGGGTGGGTGACATCATCACCATCACCCTCAACGAGAAAACCTCGGCCAGCAAGAACGCGGGCTCGCAGATCCAGAAGAACAGCAAGGCCGACATCGGCCTGACCTCGCTGTTTGGCAGCACACCGAACACCAACAACCCGTTCGGCGGTGGTGATTTGTCGCTGGAAGCCGGCTACAACGGCGAGCGCGCCACCAAAGGCGACAGCAAGGCCACCCAGGGCAACACCCTGACCGGTTCGATTACCGTGACCGTGGCCGAAGTGCTGCCCAACGGCATCATCGCCGTGCGCGGCGAGAAGTGGCTGACCCTGAACACCGGCGAAGAGCTGGTGCGCATTGCCGGCATGGTGCGTGCCGACGATATCGCCACCGACAACACCGTGCCGTCCACCCGTGTGGCCGACGCGCGCATCACTTATTCCGGTACTGGCTCGTTCGCCGATGCCAGCCAGCCTGGGTGGCTGGACCGCTTCTTCATCAGCCCGCTTTGGCCTTTCTGAGTACGGATGACCATGTTCAACGTGAGGCAGCTGATTGCCGCAACCCTGCTCCTGTCCTGTGCCTTTGCGGCCCAGGCCGAGCGCCTGAAGGACATCGCCAGCATTTCTGGCGTGCGTTCCAACCAGTTGATCGGTTACGGCCTGGTGGTGGGCCTGAACGGTACGGGTGACCAGACCACCCAGACGCCGTTCACCCTGCAAACCTTCAACAACATGTTGTCGCAGTTCGGCATCAAGGTGCCGGCCGGTTCCGGCAACGTGCAGTTGAAGAACGTGGCGGCGGTGTCGGTGCATGCCGACCTGCCGGCGTTCGCCAAGCCTGGCCAGGTGGTGGACATTACCGTTTCCTCGATCGGTAACTCCAAGAGCCTGCGCGGTGGCAGCCTGCTGATGACCCCGCTCAAGGGTATCGACGGCAACGTCTATGCCATTGCCCAGGGCAACCTGGTGGTGGGCGGCTTCGACGCTGAGGGCCGTGACGGGTCGAAAATTACCGTCAACGTGCCGTCGGCTGGCCGTATTCCGGGTGGTGCCAGTGTCGAGCGTGCGGTGCCGAGCGGCTTCAACCAGGGCAATACCCTGACCCTGAACCTCAATCGCCCCGACTTCACCACCGCCAAGCGCATCGTCGACAAGGTCAACGACCTGCTCGGCCCAGGTGTGGCGCAGGCCGTGGACGGTGGGTCGGTGCGGGTCAGTGCGCCGATGGACCCAAGCCAGCGTGTGGATTACCTGTCGATCCTCGAAAACCTCGAAATCGACCCAGGCCAGGCGGTGGCCAAAGTCATCATCAATTCGCGTACCGGCACTATCGTCATCGGCCAGAACGTCAAGGTGTCGCCGGCGGCGGTCACCCATGGCAGTCTGACCGTGACCATTACCGAAGACCCGATCGTCAGCCAGCCGGGGGCCTTCTCCAATGGCCAGACCGCCGTGGTGCCGCGTTCGCGGGTCAATGCCGAGCAGGAAGCCAAGCCAATGTTCAAGTTTGGCCCAGGCACCACGCTGGATGAAATCGTCCGCGCGGTGAACCAGGTGGGCGCCGCGCCCGGCGACCTGATGGCGATCCTCGAAGCCCTGAAACAGGCCGGCGCCTTGCAGGCCGACCTGATCGTGATCTGAGGACGGCGCGGATGAACATCAAAAGCCAGGTTTCCGGCAGAGTCGACAGCGGCGCCTATACCGACCTTAACCGCCTGAGTGCCCTCAAGCACGGTGACCGCGACAGCGAAGCCAACGTGCGCAAGGTGGCCCAGGAGTTCGAGTCGCTGTTCATCAGCGAAATGCTCAAGGCCTCACGCAAGGCCAGTGACGTGCTGGCCGACGACAACCCGATGAACACCGAAACGGTCAAGCAGTACCGCGATATGTACGACCAGCAGTTGGCCGTGAGCATGTCCCGTGAAGGGGGGGGGATCGGCTTGCAGGACGTACTGGTGCGTCAGCTGACCAAGGGCCGCAGTGCGTCGGTCAACACCAGCCCGTTCCCGCGCGTCGATAACAGTGGCCCGGCATTGTGGGGCAACAAGGTGGCAGAGCCGGTGCATGCCACGGACGCGTCCACGACCCGCAACGACGTCGCTGCGCTCAACTCGCGGCGCCTGGCCTTGCCGAGCAAGCTCACCGACCGCCTGCTGGCCGGTATCGTGCCATCGGCGGCCACCACCAATACCGCCGCTGTGCCAGCCCGTGACGGCCAGCAAGTGGCCAAGGCCTTCGCCGTGCCCGACAACGGCCTGCGCATTGTCGGCCGTGCCGTGGCCCAGCCACCGCTGGCGCCGAACAAGGCGTTTGCCGACAGTGATGAATTCGTCGCCACCATGTTGCCGATGGCCGAGCAGGCCGCCAAGCGCATTGGTATCGACCCACGCTACCTGGTGGCCCAGGCCGCGCTGGAAACCGGCTGGGGCAAGTCGGTGATGCGCAACAGCGATGGCAGCAGCAGCCACAACCTATTCGGCATCAAAGCCACTGGCAGTTGGCAGGGCGAGCAGGCGCGGGCGATCACCAGCGAATTCCGCGATGGCCAGTTCGTCAAGGAAACGGCGGCGTTCCGCAGCTACGACTCGTACCAGGACAGCTTCCACGACCTGGTAAGCCTGTTGCAGAGCAATTCGCGCTATCAAGATGCGCTGGACTCGGCCGATAACCCTGAGCAGTTTGCAAGAGAGCTGCAAAAGGCAGGTTATGCGACCGACCCGGGCTATGCGAGAAAGATCATCAGCATCGCCCAGCAAATGCAGTCAACCCCGCAGTACGCCATGGCTGGCAGAACCACGAATCTATAAAAGGACTAAATCATGTCGAGCCTGATTTCGATCGGCCTGAGTGGCCTGAGTGCCAGCCAGGCGGCCTTGTCGGTAACCAGTAACAACATCGCCAACGCCGCGACCAGTGGCTATTCGCGCCAGCAGACGATTCAGGCAGCGGGGGCCTCGCACAACATCGGCGCCGGGTTCCTGGGTACAGGTACCACGCTGGCGGATGTGCGCCGCATTTATAGCTCCTACCTGGACAACCAACTGCAGACCGCCACCTCGTTGCAGGCGGACTCGGTTGCCTTCCAGGACCAGATCACCAGCATCGACAAGCTGCTGGCCGACCGTGACACCGGCATCAGCTCGGTGCTCACCGCATTCTTCTCGGCCCTGCAGACTGCAGCGGCCAAGCCCGGTGACGTCGCTTCGCGCCAGCTGCTGCTGACTCAGGCGCAAACCCTGAGCAACCGTTTCAACGCAGTGAGCACCCAGCTCACCCAGCAGAATGCCACGATCAACTCCCAGCTCGACACCATGGCCGGCCAGGTCAACAAGCTGACCGCCAGCATTGCCGAGTACAACAAGCAGATCGCCGCGGCCAGCGGCACTGGCAACACCCCTAACAGCCTGTTGGATGCGCGCAGCGAAGCGGTGCGTCAGCTTAACGAGCTGGTGGGTGTCACGGTGCAGGAGCGTGACGGCAACTACGACGTGTACTTGGGCAGCGGCCAGTCGTTGGTAACCGGCAACAAGGCCAACACCCTGTCGGTAGAGCCTGGTGCTGCCGACAAGAGCCAGGCCAGCCTGCGTATCAACTACGAGTCGTTCAGCTCTGATGTGACCTCGGTGGTGACCGGTGGCGCGATCGGTGGCCTGTTGCGCTATCGCCAGGATGTGCTGACGCCGTCGATGAACGAGCTGGGGCGCGTTGCCCTGGTGGTGGCTGACAGCATCAACAGCCAGTTGGGCCAGGGCCTGGATGCCAATGGCCAGTTCGGCAGCTCGCTGTTCTCCAGCATCAACAGTGCCACTGCCCTTGCGCAGCGCAGCCTGGCCTCGTCGAACAACAGTTCCGGCTCTGGCAACCTGGATGTGACCATCGCCAACAGCGGTGCGCTGACCACCTACGACTACGAGGTCAAGTTCACCAGCGCCAACCAGTACAGCGTGCGCCGTTCCGACGGCACCGACATGGGCAGCTTCGACCTCAACGCCGACCCGGCGCCGGTGATCGACGGCTTCAGCCTGTCGCTGAACGGTGGCGGCCTGGCGGCAGGCGACAGCTTCAAGGTTATCCCTACGCGCGCTGCGGCCGGCAGCATCACCACCACCCTGACCGATGCCAACAAGCTGGCCTTCGCCGGGCCCATCAGCGCCACCTCGGGCAGCGGCAACAGCGGCACGGGCACCATCACCCAGCCGACCCTGGGCGAATCGCTGGACATCTACGGCGGCGCCGACACCGCGCTGATCCAGCAGTCGATTCGCGACTCGATGCCGGTGCGCGTGGTGTTCGATGCTGCCAGCGGTGGTTCTCAAGGCTACAAGTTGTTCGATGCCAAGGGCACCCAGATCGGCACTGGCAGCGTGGTGCCGGGTACGGACAACAAACTGTCGATTGCCGTGCCGATGCTCGATGCGGCCGGAAACCCAATCAAGGATGCCAGCGGCAACCCGCGTACCTTCAGCGTCGAGACCACTATCGGCGGCAGCCCGGCAGCCAATGACAGCTTTACCCTGTCGTTCAATGCCGACGGCAAGGCCGACAACCGCAACGCCACGGCGCTGCTTGGCTTGCAGACCAAATCGACGGTCAACACCGGTTCTGGCGGCGGCACCAGCTTCACCTCGGCTTATGCTTCGCTGGTCGAGCGCGTAGGTGCCAAGGCCAACCAGGCGACCATCGACACCACGGCGACCGAGGCGGTGCTCAAGTCCGCCAGTGAAAGCCGCAGCGCGGTGTCCGGGGTCAACCTGGATGACGAAGCGGCCAGCCTGGTCAAGTTCCAGCACTACTACACGGCGTCGTCGCAGATCATCAAGGCGGCGCAAGAAACCTTCAGCACCCTGATCAATGCTTTGTAAGGAGTAGACTCTCGTGCGTATTTCCACTGCTCAGTTCTATGAGGCCAGCGCCAGTAGCTACTCCAAGAACTTCTCCAGCATGAACAAGACCAATGATCAGGTGACGTCGGGTATCCGTATCCAGACCGCCGCCGATGATCCGGTCGGTGCTGCGCGCCTGCTGTTGCTGCAACAGCAGCAGGCGTTGTTGGACCAGTACAGCGGCAACATCAATACCGTCAGCAATTCCCTGCTGCAGGAGGAGAGCGTGCTCTCCACCATCAACGACGCCATGCAGCGTGCCAGCGAGCTGGCGATCCGTGCCGGTGGCGCCGGGGTGACCGACTCTGATCGTACGGCCATCAGCACCGAGCTGAAGGAGATCGAGGCCAACATCTTCGGCCTGCTCAACTCGCGCGATGCCAACGGCGACTACATGTTTGGCGGCTCCAAAAGCACTACGCCGCCCTATGTGCGCAATTCCGATGGCACCTACAGCTACCACGGCGACCAGACCCAGCTGAGCTTGCAGGTGTCCGATACCCTGAACCTGGCTACCAACGACACGGGTTTCAGCATCTTCGACTCGGCCAGCAACAAGAGCCGCACCCAGTCGACCCTGCTGGTGCCTGCCACCGACGATGGCGTGGTCGGGGTGTCGTCAGGCCTGATGACCTCGAGCACCAGTTACAACAACAGCTTCACGGCAGGCCAGCCATACAAGCTGACCTTCACCAGCGCAACCCAATACACCATCACCGATGCCAATGGCCGGGACGTTACGTCTGAAACCCCTACCAACGGTACATTCGACAGCAAGACGGAAGGGGCCAACCGCATTGCCCTGCGTGGCGTGGAGTTCGAAATCACCGTTACCCTGGAAGAGGGCGCCGATGCCGATGCGGCGGTGGCAGGGCGCGAGTTTTCCCTGGAGGCACGCCCAGACTCGTTCAATGCCACGCGTAACGGCAACAACACGTCCAGTGCCCAGATCACCAGCAGCAGCGTGACCGACGAAGCTGCCTATCGCAGCACCTTCCCCAGCAATGGCGCGGTGATCAAGTTCACAGGTCCTGGCGCTTACGAGCTCTATGCCCAGCCGCTGACGGCCGATAGCAAGGCGATAGCCACGGGTACCTTTACCGCGCCGTCGTTGACCGTGGCCGGGGTGACTTACCAGGTGGCCGGTTCGCCGGAGGCGGGTGACCAGTTCGCGGTCACTGCCAATACCCACCAGAACCAGAACGTGCTGGAAACCATCAGCCAGCTGCGTGCTGCGCTGGACACGCCGGTGACCGGTGCTGGCTCGGCCAATGCGTTGAAGGACGCGGCAGCTTCGGCCATCGCCAACCTGGCCAGCGCCCGTGAGCAGGTGGACATCACTCGGGGTTCGATCGGCGCCCGTGGCAACTCGCTGGAGATCCAGCGCCAGGAGAACACCAGCCTGGGCCTGGCCAACAAGACCACCCAGAACGCCATCGGCAACACCGACATGTCGCAGGCGGCCATCACCCTGACCTTGCAACAGGCCATGCTGGAGGCCTCGCAGCTGGCTTTCTCGCGTATTTCCCAGCTGAGCCTGTTCAACAAGCTTTAAGCTGCCCTTTCGCGACACAAGGCCGCCCCCACATCGGCCTTGTGTCCGCCTGGTCATTCCTCGAATTCCCCAGTCTCCACACCATTGGCACGGCTTTCGTAGCATTTCAATGTGACCAATGAGTCAAAACGGTCATCTTCCCTGTATTCTATGCAGCAGCTGTTGCAGCATTTTGTTACCGGTGCGCAGGCGAGCTCTGCCTTCAACCCCTGGCGGTGACGCTCCGGTATTTGGCGCCCTCAATTCATCGAGTGGTGGTCTTTGGCTGTTTTCATTGGGAAGCCAGAATGATTGGCATCAAAAGCATCGCGAGTTACGTGCCCACCGCTGGCCTGGACAACTACGTCCAGGGTGCGAAGTTCGGCAAGGACGAAGAGTTCATGTTCGGCAAGATCGGCGCCTCGTTCCTGCCGCGCAAGGCCGAAGAACAGGAAACCTCCGACCTGTGCGTGGAAGCCGCCCGGGCCCTGTTCGCCAGCAACCCCGACCTTGATCCGCAATCGATCGATGCGTTGATCGTGGTCACCCAGAACGGTGACGAAGAAGGCCTGCCGCACACCGCCGCCATCGTCCAGAGCAAACTTGGCCTGTCGACCCGCGTGGCGGCGTTCGACGTGTCGCTGGGCTGCTCGGGCTACGTGTATGGCCTGTATGCGATCAAGGGCTTCATGGAGGCGGCAGGGCTGAAGAATGGCCTGCTGATCACCGCCGACCCGTATTCGAAGATCGTCGACCCGGAAGACCGCAACACCACCATGCTGTTCGGCGATGCCGCCACGGCTACCTGGATGGGTGAGGATGCGGTGTGGAACCTCGGTCAGGCGCGTTTTGGTACTGACGGTTCCGGTGCCGAGCACCTTAAAGTCACTGACGGCAAGTTCTTCATGAACGGCCGCCAGGTGTTCAACTTCGCCTTGGTCAAGGTGCCGGCGCACCTGCATGAACTGCTGGATGCCAGTGGCCTCAAGTCGTCGGATATCGACGCCTTCTGCATCCACCAGGGCAGTGCGGCGATTGTCGACGCCGTGGCGCGACGCTTCGAAGAGCAGCACCCGGAGAAGTTCGTTAAAGACATGCTGGAAACCGGCAACACCGTGTCCTCCAGCGTGCCGCTGCTGCTGCAGAAGCACATGCTCGACGGTAGCTGGAAGCGTGTGGCGATCAGTGGCTTTGGCGTGGGCCTGTCGTGGGGCTCGGCCATCCTCTATCGCGACTGATGCTCTCTGCTTCAAGAAAAGCGCCCGGCGGCCACCGCCCGGCGCTTTTTTATTGCCTGTCATAAAGCGCTGGCCTGGTGCGCGCTCTGTGGGAACGGGTTCACCCGCGAACACCGGCGACGCCGGTGCCATCCACCGTCGCCTTCTTCGCGGGTAAACCCGCTCCCACAGGGATAGCGGGTTGTGCAAAAAGCGGTATTCAGCCCGTTACACAAGGTTTTTGACGCCAATAAACCGCCCTTAAACCCTTGATTTCCCAAGGCTGGCCCCATGCCAGCATTTTTTTTTCGAAAAACCCCTCAAGCAACCCGCGCATCCGACGATAACTATTACGAAGGTTCTCTAGGCCAATCCGGCGGTTGCCAAGGCCGGAAGCCGCAGTACCCATCCAACGAGGATTTCGTCATGGCTTTAACTGTAAACACCAACATTGCGTCGATCACCACTCAGGGCAACCTGACCAAGGCTAGCACTGCCCAGGCCACCTCGATGCAGCGTCTGTCCTCGGGTCTGCGCATCAACAGCGCCAAAGATGACGCTGCTGGCCTGCAGATCAGCAACCGTCTGACCAGCCAGATCAACGGCCTGGGCCAGGCTGTGAAGAACGCCAACGACGGTATCTCGATCGCCCAGACCGCTGAAGGCGCAATGCAGGCTTCGACCGACATCCTGCAGAAAATGCGTACCCTGGCACTGTCCTCGGCTACTGGCTCCCTGAGCCCCGACGACCGTAAGTCGAACAACGACGAATACCAGGCTCTGACCGCAGAACTGACCCGTATCTCGCAGACCACCACCTTCGGTGGCCAGAAGCTGCTGGACGGTTCGTACGGCACCAAGGCCATTCAGGTCGGCGCCAACGCCAACGAAACCATCAACCTTTCGCTGGAAAACGTGGCAGCCAACAACATTGGCTCCCAGCAGATCAAGAGTGCTACCGCTACGCCAATAGTTGGTGGTCTCGTAGGTGGTAACACAATCACCGTTACTGGTAACGGTCAGAGTGAAGACTATGCCGTTGCCGCTAAAGCTTCTGCAAAGGATATTGCCAAAGGTCTGAATGGCCTGATCGGTGGCCTGACCGCATCGGCTAGCACCGAGGTAAGTTTTGCTGTTGACTCTACCAAAGCCTCTGCATCTGCTGTCGGTTTCACTTTGGAAGTAGGTACCCAGAAGGTTGATATTCTTGGGGTTACCAGCAATTCGGGTCTGGCTGACCAGTTGAAATCCAACGCCGCGAAGCTCGGTATCAGTGTTAACTACGACGAAACCAACGACACGCTTTCGATTAAGTCCGACACCGGTGAAAACGTCTCGTTCTCTGCTTCGGCAGGCGACACTACCGCTGTGGATATTGCAACTAAAGGCGCTGACGGTAAGTACAGCAGCACAGCCAAGCTTGCTGATGGCTTGATTGCGAACGGTGCGGTATCGCTTGACTCTGCGAAAGGCTATGCGCTGACAGGTACCGGCGTGGCTGCGGTATTTGGTACTAGCACAACCTCTCAAAAAACCTCCATTGCACAGACTGATGTAACCGACGCGACCAACGCCCAGAACGCCCTGGCCGTTATCGACAAGGCCATCGGTTCGATCGACAGCGTCCGTTCGGGCCTGGGTGCTACCCAGAACCGTCTGCAAACCACTGTCGACAACCTGCAGAACATCCAGAAGAACTCCACCGCTGCTCGCTCCACCGTGCAGGACGTGGACTTCGCTTCGGAAACTGCCGAGCTGACCAAGCAGCAGACTCTGCAACAGGCTTCGACTGCAATCCTGTCGCAGGCTAACCAGCTGCCATCTTCGGTCCTGAAACTGCTTCAGTAATTCAGGCGCCTGAGTAAAGGGTGAAAGGGCGCGTTTACGTGCCCTTTTGCCCTTTTTGACATGAGGAGTTCGAAACATGGACATGAGTGTCAAGCTGAGCCAGGTGTATCCGTCCGTGTTACCCCAGGCGCCAGTCGCTGATCGGGACCCCGCTGCACCTGCCAAAGTGCAGGAAGCCGCCGCCCCCGAAAAACAGCCGCACTCGCGCGAAGACCTGGAAAAAGCGGTTGGCGAGATTCGAGATTTCGTCCAGTCGAGCCAGCGTCAGCTGGATTTTTCCATTGATGATTCAACTGGTCGGGTCGTGGTCAAGGTAATTGCCACCCAGTCCGGTGAGGTGATCCGACAGCTGCCGTCGGAGCTTGCGCTGAAGTTGGCGCAAAGCCTCAGTGAAGCCAGCAGCCTGCTGTTCGATGATCAGGCATAGGCTGGCATGATTTTTGTTGCTGTCGACCCTTTTATGGATTTATCCGCCAAGGATCCGGCAGCTACTGAACAAGGAGAGCAATGATGGCAGGTACAACAGTCAGCGGTATTGGCTCCGGCATCGATACTCAGGCGATCGTCGATTCGCTGGTGGCCGCGCAGAAAGCGCCGAAACAGGCGCAGATCAATACGCAAACGCTGAAGGCAACCACCACGTTGTCCTCTATTGGCAAGATTCAGGCGGCCCTGGATGCGTTTCGCGGCGCCTTGACCAACATGACCGACACGAATAGTTTTGGTGGCCTGAGCCTGAAGTCTTCGGACGAGAAGGTCGCAACCGTGACCATGGGTACCGGGGCTGCCAACGGTTCGTTCAAGTTGATTGTCGACAAGCTGGCGACGGCATCGAAGGTTTCGACCAAGGTTTACGCCAAAGGTGCGGGCTCGGTAGTAAATCCCGGCAGCACGCCGACCACCTTGACGATGACTCAGAATGGCAAGCCCTACGATCTGAGTGTTCCTGCCGGTGCAACCTTGCAGCAGGTGCGCGATAGCATCAATAGCCAGTTTGGTACGGCGGGTCTGAGTGCCAACGTGCTGACGGATGCCAATGGCTCGCGCCTGGTTGTTACCTCCACCAAGATGGGCGAAGGCTCCGATATTACGCTTTCGGGCAACTCGGGTATCGATACCGGCTATACCGTGGTCGAAGAGCCGGCAGACGCCGAGTACACGCTCGACGGTGTTGCCATGAAGTCCAAGACCAACGACATCAACGATGCCGTCAGCGGGCTCAATATCAAGTTAGTGGGTACGTCGCCGACAAATGCTACGAGTGGTGAAAAGACAGCGACTATTCTCTCGTTGACTACCAGTTCCGCCACATTGAAGTCGGGGCTGAAGGGGTTCATCGATACCTATAATGCCTTGCTCACTGTGATGAACGCAGAAACCAAGGTCACCAAGAATGCCGATGGCTCCATGACTGCTGCGGCGCTGACCGGTGATGCCACGATGCGCACTTTGATGACGTCTATTCGTGAAGAGCTCAATGCAGTATCCGGCAACGGTACCTTGAAATCGCTCGCCGCCTTCGGTGTTACCTCCGCTCAGGATGGCGGTGCGCTTAGTCTCGACGACAAGAAGTGGGAGAAGGCTGCTTCCACCAATGCTGCGGACCTGACCAGTATTTTCAATGGCAAGGATGGCCTGCTGGCACGCTTGCAAAAGGTGACCGAGCCCTTCGCCAAGGCCAGCACCGGCACCCTCGCCGAACGCTCCAAGGTCCTGAGCGAAAGCCTGACCAAGCTCAAGACCGAGCAGGACACCCTGGACGCCCGCATGGAAGCCCTGAAGAAGAGCCTGCAAGACAAGTACAACAACATGGATACCCTGGTCACCCAGCTGCGCCAGCAGCAGAGTTCCGTGCTCAGCACCCTCAACGCACTGAACAAGTCGAACAGCGACGATTAATCCGTGAACATTGCATGGAGTCCGGGCATGATGCCGGGCTTCATGTCATCGGCCGGTAAAGTTTTTCGCCGCCTGCCCGATACAAGGAATATCTCCCCCTTAAGCCTGCCCGTCACGAGGTCGCAAGATGAATCCCATGAGAGCCCTTCGTCAGTACCAGAAGGTCAATTCCCATGCCCAGATTTCCGAAGCCACACCCCATCGCCTGGTGCAGATGCTGATGGAAGGCGGCCTCGATCGCATGGCGCAGGCCAAGGGTGCCATGGCGCGTGGCGACATTGCGGAAAAGGGCCTGATGCTCGGCAAGGCGATCGACATCATCATTGGTCTTCGCGATGGTCTGCAGCCCGAAAAAAGCGAAAACCCGGAGTCTGTAGAGAAGCTAGACGCCCTCTATGTCTACATGACCAATCGCCTGATGCAGGCCAACGTCGACAACGATGCCGGCATTATCGACGAAGTTGCCCAGCTGCTGATTACCGTGAAAAGTGGTTGGGATGGCATTGCCGATGCTCAGCCTGCCAGCTGAAGGCAAGGAGATTACCGTGACCGCACTGCAACGCCTCGATGACACCTGCGACGCCCTGATCGGCGCCTTGGGTGAGCGTGACTGGGAAGCCATCGCCAAGCTGGATGTGGCGTGCCGCACGTGCATCGACGAGGTGCTGGAAACCCACGCGATGGACCAGGCGTTGCTGCGCGAGAAGCTGGAAGGGGTGCTGCAGGTCTACCGCAACCTGATCGACGTGACAACCGGTGAACGCCAAGCAATTGCCGAAGAGATGATGCAGATCAATCAAGCGAAAAATGCTTCGAAGGTTTACCATCTGTTCAGTTAAGATGCGCACAACTTAACAAAAGGCGCCATAAATTTGACTGTGTGGGCCTTTTTGACTTTACTAGTGGCTGTTTTCGAATTTCAGACGTCCGAACACTGACCATTCAGTCGGAATGATGTCGAGCATGCCCCTGCAGGGCGCCGATATGACTAGGGAAGTTGCTATTGCATGTGGCGTGAAACCAAGATTCTGCTGATCGATGACGACAGCGCGCGCCGCCGCGACCTTGCGGTGGTGCTGAACTTCCTCGGCGAAGAAAACCTCGCGTGCGCCAGCCATGACTGGCAGCAGGCGGTGGAGCCTTTGTCCTCGAGCCGCGAAGTGCTGTGCGTGCTCATCGGTACCGTAAATGCTCCGGGCAACCTTCTTGGGCTGCTTAAGACAGTGGCTGCCTGGGATGAGTTCCTTCCGGTTCTGCTTTTAGGTGAAATTTCTTCTGCAGAGTTGCCAGAGGACCTTCGCCGCCGGGTGCTTTCCAACCTGGAAATGCCGCCAAGCTACAGCCAACTGCTGGATTCGCTGCACCGTGCCCAGGTTTACCGCGAAATGTACGACCAGGCGCGCGAGCGCGGTCGCCAGCGCGAGCCCAACTTGTTCCGCAGCCTGGTAGGCACCAGCCGTGCCATCCAGCATGTGCGGCAGATGATGCAGCAAGTGGCCGATACCGATGCCAGCGTGCTGATCCTGGGTGAGTCGGGCACTGGCAAGGAAGTGGTGGCGCGCAACCTGCACTACCATTCCAAGCGCCGTGAAGCGCCATTCGTGCCGGTCAACTGCGGTGCGATCCCGGCTGAGCTGCTGGAAAGCGAACTGTTCGGCCACGAGAAGGGTGCCTTTACCGGGGCGATCACCAGCCGTGCCGGGCGTTTCGAGCTGGCCAATGGCGGCACCCTGTTCCTCGACGAAATCGGTGACATGCCATTGCCGATGCAGGTCAAGCTGCTGCGCGTGCTGCAAGAGCGCACCTTCGAGCGCGTGGGTAGCAACAAGACCCAGAGCATCGATGTGCGCATCATCGCCGCGACGCACAAGAACCTCGAGAACATGATCGAGGATGGCACCTTCCGTGAAGACCTGTACTACCGCCTGAACGTGTTCCCCATCGAGATGGCGCCGCTGCGTGAGCGGGTAGAAGACATCCCGTTGCTGATGAACGAGCTGATTTCGCGCATGGAGCACGAGAAGCGCGGGTCCATCCGTTTCAACTCCGCGTCGATCATGTCGCTGTGCCGCCACGGCTGGCCGGGCAACGTGCGTGAGTTGGCCAACCTGGTCGAGCGCATGGCGATCATGCACCCGTACGGGGTGATTGGCGTGTCTGAACTGCCGAAGAAATTCCGCTATGTCGACGATGAAGACGAGCAGATGGTCGACAGCCTGCGCAGTGATCTGGAGGAGCGCGTGGCCATCAATGGCCACACGCCGAACTTCAGCAACCATGCCATGCTGCCGCCTGAAGGCCTGGACCTCAAGGACTACCTCGGCAGCCTGGAGCAGGGGCTGATCCAGCAGGCGCTGGACGATGCCAACGGTATCGTTGCGCGCGCGGCGGAACGTTTGCGTATTCGTCGTACCACGCTGGTGGAGAAGATGCGCAAGTATGGTATGAGCCGCCAGGGTGGCGAGGATCAGGCAGAAGATTGACCTTGTTGGGGGTGGTGTTCGCCTCGGCTTCTTTGGTGCCTGTCAGATTGAGCGCCGCCCGCGCGGCGCTCGATTTCCGCCCCACCACATCCCTCAGTCATGCCCGAGTCATGCCCCAGTTATACATTTAACCCCATCCTCGGCACGGCTATTGCTACACCGCTGGCAACACACCGTTTTTATGACGGTCAGCCACGCGAGAGAGCACGATGCCCCAGGCCGCCCACATAACCCGAGCCCCCGATCAACAGGGGCAAACCCCGGTCGAGCAGGACAGCCGCCTGGGTATCGAGCAAGCCTTCACCCTGTTCAATCAGGTATCCAGCCAGCTGAGCCAGTCCTACAGCCTGCTCGAAGCTCGGGTCAGTGAGCTCAAGGGTGAGCTGGCCGTGGTCAGCGCCCAGCGCATTGACGAACTCAGCGAAAAAGAACGCCTGGCCAACCGCCTGCAGAACCTGCTGGACCTGCTGCCTGGCGGGGTGATCGTGATCGATGGTCAGGGCCTGGTGCGCGAAGCCAACCCGGCCGCCTCCCAGCTGCTTGGCGAGCCGCTTATCGGCCAATTGTGGCGCCAGGTAATCGCCCGCAGCTTCGCCCCGCGCAAGGATGACGGCCACGAAGTCTCACTGCGCGACGGCCGCCGCCTGTCGATCGCCACTCGCTCGCTGGATGCCGAACCCGGCCAGTTGGTGCTGCTCAACGACCTGACTGAAACCCGTCGCCTGCAAGACCAGCTGGCACGTCACGAGCGTCTGTCGTCGCTGGGGCGCATGGTCGCCTCGCTGGCCCATCAGATCCGCACACCGCTGTCGGCCGCCATGCTCTACGCCAGCCACCTGGCCGATGACGAGCCGGCACTGAGCGCGGAAACCCGCCAGCGCTTCGCCGCTACCTTGAAAGAGCGTCTGCATGAGCTGGAGCACCAGGTGCGTGACATGCTGGTATTCGCCCGTGGCGAGTTGCCGCTGGGTGATCGGGTGACCCCGAAAGCCTTGTTCCAGGCCCTGCAGCAAGCGGCTCAGGCGCATGTGCAGGGGCACGCCGTGCGCTGGCAGTGTGACAGCCACCTGGGTGAGCTGCTGTGCAACCGCGACACCCTGGTCGGCGCTTTGCTCAACCTGATCGAAAATGCCCTGCAGGCCAGCGACGGCCCGGCGCGGCTCAAGGTGCACCTGTACCGCCGCGAATGCAGCTTGCACCTGTGCGTCAGCGATGCCGGCAGCGGCATCGATGCTGATTTGCTCGGCCGCCTGGGTGAGCCGTTTCTTACCACCAAGGCCACAGGTACGGGCTTGGGCCTGGCTGTAGTCAAGGCGGTGGTGCGGGCGCACCAGGGCACGATCAACCTGCGCTCGAAGGTAGGCCGGGGTACCTGTGTGCGGGTAGAACTGCCCTTGATCGACGGGCAATTGGCGGAGGGTGTGTAATGGCGGTCAAGGTGCTGCTGGTCGAGGACGACCGCGTATTGCGCCAGGCGCTGGGCGATACCTTGGAAATCGGCGGTTTCGCCTACCAGGCCGTGGGAAGTGCTGAGGAGGCGCTGGAGGCTGTGCGGGGTGACGCCTTCAGCCTGGTGGTCAGTGACGTGAACATGCCTGGCATGGATGGGCATCAGCTGCTGAGCCAGCTGCGCCGCCAGCAACCACAGCTGCCGGTGTTGTTGATGACGGCGCACGCTGCCGTCGAGCGTGCGGTCGAGGCCATGCGCCAGGGCGCCGCCGATTACCTGGTCAAGCCGTTCGAGCCCAAGGCGCTGTTGAGTCTTGTGCAGCGCCATGCCGCCGGGCGAGTGACCGGCGAAGAGGGGCCGGTGGCCTGCGAGCCGGCCAGCCGCCAACTGCTGGAGCTGGCCGCACGGGTTGCGCGCAGTGACTCGACCGTGCTGATTTCCGGCGAGTCCGGTACCGGCAAGGAAGTGCTGGCGCGTTACATTCACCAGCAGTCGCCACGTGCCACGCAACCCTTCGTCGCGATCAACTGCGCGGCGATCCCCGACAACATGCTCGAAGCCACCCTGTTCGGCCACGAGAAGGGGGCGTTCACCGGCGCTATCGCCGCCCAGGCCGGCAAGTTCGAGCAGGCCGAAGGCGGCACCCTGCTGCTCGACGAAATCTCGGAAATGCCCATGGCCTTGCAGGCCAAGCTGCTGCGCGTGCTGCAGGAGCGCGAAGTGGAGCGGGTGGGCGGCCGCAAGCCGATCAGCCTCGACATTCGTGTGCTGGCCACCACCAACCGTGACCTGGCGGGCGAAGTGGCAGCTGGGCGCTTCCGCGAAGACTTGTACTACCGCTTGTCGGTGTTCCCGCTGGCCTGGCGCCCGCTACGTGAGCGCCCAGGCGATATCCTGCAGCTGGCCGAGCGCTTGCTGGCGCGGCATGTGGCCAAGATGAAGCATGCCCCGGTGCGCCTATCGCCGCAGGCACGCGCTTGCCTGCAGGCCTATGCCTGGCCAGGCAATGTGCGCGAACTGGACAACGCGTTGCAGCGGGCGCTGATCCTGCAACAGGGTGGCGTGATCGAGGCGGCGGATTTTTGTCTGGCAGGCGCCATTCCGTTGTCGGCTGGCACGGAGCCATCGCTTGAGGTGGCCGCTGAGGCCAGCGGCCTGGGTGATGACATGCGCCGTCACGAGTACCAGATGATCATCGACACCCTGCGCGCCGAGCGCGGCCGCCGCAAAGAGGCGGCCGAACGCCTGGGGATCAGCCCGCGTACCTTGCGCTATAAGCTGGCGCAGATGCGTGATGCCGGGTTTGACGTCGAGGCCAGCCTTTTCGGTTGAGCTGCAAGGCTGGCACCTTTGTTGCTTTACGTAGGCTATTCGCCGCATGAGTGTCAAAAAAATGCGGCCGCAGGAGAGAGAAGGGTCATGAGCCAAGGTGTTGAATTCAATCGTCTGATGTTGGACATGCGGGCCATGCAGGCCGATGCCATGTCGCTGCCCAAGGTCACCGCAGCACCAGAGCTGGCGCCTGGGCAAAGTACCTTCGCCGACATGCTCGGCCAGGCCATCGGCAAGGTGCATGAGACGCAGCAGGCTTCGACCCAACTGGCCAACGCCTTCGAAATCGGCAAGAGCGGCGTCGACCTGACCGACGTGATGATCGCTTCGCAAAAGGCCAGCGTGTCGATGCAGGCCATGACCCAGGTACGCAACAAGCTGGTCCAGGCGTATCAGGACATCATGCAGATGCCGGTTTGAGGACGGATGTAACCCATGGCTGAAGCAGTCGTCGAAAACGCCCCCGCCAAGGCTGGCTCGCCAGCGGCCAAGCCGCCGTTGTTTGGCATGGCGTTTCTGGAAAACATCTCGCAGATGCCCATGCTGCGCCAGATTGGCCTCATGGTTGGCCTGGCGGCCAGCGTGGCCATTGGCTTTGCCGTGGTGCTGTGGTCGCAACAGCCCGATTACCGTCCGTTGTACGGCAGCCTGTCGGGCATGGACACCAAGCAGGTCATGGATACCCTGGCCGCTGCTGACATCCCCTACAACGTGGAGCCCAACTCGGGTGCTCTGCTGGTCAAGGCCGACGACCTCTCCCGTGCGCGCCTGAAACTGGCAGCCGCCGGCGTAGCGCCAAGCGACGGTAATGTCGGTTTCGAACTGCTCGACAAGGAGCAGGGCCTGGGCACCAGCCAGTTCATGGAGGCCACTCGCTACCGCCGCAGCCTCGAAGGCGAACTGGCGCGCACTGTTTCCAGCCTGAACAACGTCAAGGCCGCGCGCGTGCACCTGGCCATCCCGAAAAGCTCGGTGTTCGTGCGTGATGAGCGCAAGCCCAGCGCTTCGGTACTGGTCGAGTTGTACCCGGGTCGCGCCTTGGAAGCCGGGCAGGTGATGGCCATCGTCAACCTGGTAGCCACCAGTGTGCCGGAACTGGACAAATCCCAGGTCACCGTCGTCGACCAGAAGGGCAACCTGCTGTCCGAGCAGATCCAGGATTCATCACTGACCCAAGCCGGCAAGCAGTTCGACTACAGCCGCCGGGTAGAGAGCATGCTCACCCAGCGTGTGCACAACATCCTGCAGCCGGTGCTGGGCAATGACCGTTACAAGGCCGAAGTGTCCGCCGACCTCGACTTCAGCGCGGTCGAGTCCACCTCCGAACAGTTCAATCCCGACCAGCCGGCACTGCGCAGCGAGCAGTCGGTCGATGAACAACGTGCCAGCAGCCAAGGCCCGCAAGGCGTGCCAGGCGCGCTGAGCAACCAGCCGCCGGGCGCCGCGTCGGCACCGCAAACCACCGGTGGCGCTGCCACGCCAGCTTCGGCCATTCAGCCGGGCCAGCCGCTGGTCGATGCCAACGGCCAGCAGATCATGGACCCAGCCACCGGCCAGCCGATGCTCGCGCCATACCCGTCAGATAAACGTCAGCAAAGCACCAAGAACTTCGAACTGGACCGTTCCATCAGCCATACCCGCCAGCAGCAAGGCCGCATGACCCGTCTGTCGGTGGCGGTGGTGGTGGACGATCAGGTCAAGCTCGACCCTGCCACGGGTGACGCCACCCGTGCGCCGTGGGCTGCCGAGGACCTGGCGCGCTTTACCCGCCTGGTGCAGGACGCCGTCGGCTTCGATGCCAGCCGTGGCGACAGCGTGACGGTGATCAACGTGCCGTTCGCCGCCGACCGTGGCGAGGAAATCGCCGACATCGCCTTCTACCAGCAGCCGTGGTTCTGGGACATCGTCAAGCAGGTGCTGGGTGTGGTGTTCATCCTGGTGCTGGTGTTCGGTGTGCTGCGGCCGGTGCTCAACAATATTACAGGGGGCGGCAAGCAGGCTGCCTCGGATAGCGACATGGAGCTGGGCGGCATGATGGGTCTGGATGGCGAGTTGGCCAACGACCGCGTCAGCCTGGGTGGCCCGACAAGCATTCTGCTGCCTAGCCCGAGCGAGGGTTACGAGGCACAGCTCAACGCAATCAAAGGCCTGGTGGCCGAAGACCCGGGCCGTGTCGCCCAGGTCGTGAAAGACTGGATCAACGCCGATGAGTGATAACCGAGCCGTTAC
Organism: Pseudomonas sp. NBRC 111140; assembly: GCF_001320885.1. Lineage (NCBI taxonomy): Bacteria > Pseudomonadati > Pseudomonadota > Gammaproteobacteria > Pseudomonadales > Pseudomonadaceae > Pseudomonas > Pseudomonas sp. NBRC 111140. The sequence continues at coordinate 45,121 of NZ_BCBQ01000015.1, read as the reverse complement.
CGCCAAGCTGAGCCGCGTCGACAAAGCGGCGATCCTTCTGCTCTCGCTGGGCGAGACCGATGCGGCCCAGGTGCTGCGGCACATGGGGCCCAAGGAAGTGCAGCGGGTGGGTGTGGCCATGGCGCAGATGGGCAATGTGCACCGTGACCAGGTCGAGCAGGTGATGAGCGAATTCGTCGACATCGTCGGCGACCAGACCAGCCTGGGCGTGGGGTCCGACGCGTACATCCGCAAGATGCTCAACCAGGCGCTGGGCGAGGACAAGGCCAATGGCCTGGTCGACCGCATCCTGCTTGGCGGCAACACCAGCGGCCTGGACAGCCTCAAGTGGATGGAACCACGCGCGGTGGCCGACGTGATCCGCTACGAGCACCCGCAGATCCAGGCCATAGTGGTGGCCTACCTCGACCCTGACCAGGCTGGTGAAGTGCTGAGCAACTTCGACCACAAGGTGCGCCTGGACATCGTCTTGCGCGTGTCGTCGCTGAACACCGTGCAGCCGGCGGCGCTGAAGGAGCTTAACCAGATCCTCGAGAAGCAGTTCTCGGGCAACTCCAACGCCGCACGCACCACCCTGGGTGGTATCAAGCGTGCTGCCGACATCATGAACTTCCTCGACAGCTCGGTGGAAGGTGCGCTGATGGATGCGATCCGCGAAATCGACAGCGACCTGTCGGAGCAGATCGAGGACCTGATGTTCGTCTTCAACAACCTGGCCGACGTCGACGACCGGGGTATCCAGGCACTGCTGCGCGAAGTGTCGTCCGACGTGCTGGTGGTGTCGCTCAAGGGTGCCGACGAGCGGGTCAAGGACAAGATCTTCAAGAACATGTCCAAACGTGCCTCGGAACTGCTGCGCGACGACCTGGAGGCCAAGGGGCCGGTGCGGGTCAGCGACGTGGAAACGGCGCAGAAGGAAATCCTCACCATCGCCCGTCGCATGGCCGAGGCCGGCGAGATCGTGCTCGGCGGCAAGGGTGCCGAGGAAATGATTTAAGCGGCAAGCTTCACGCTTTGACCAACAGGCATTTCAATGTCCACCAAAGAACATCACCCCAGCGACCTGATCCGTGCCCGCGACCTAGAGGGCGTGGACGTATGGGCGCTGCCTAGCTTCGACCCCGAGCCAGAGCCCGTCCCCGAGCCTGAGCCGGAGCCTGAGGTCATCGAGGAAGAAGTCGAGGAAGTGCCGCTGGAAGAAGTCCAGCCGCTAACCCTGGAAGAGCTCGAAGCCATCCGCCAGGAGGCCTACAACGAGGGCTTCGCCACCGGTGAGCGTGAAGGCTTCCACAGTACCCAGCTTAAGGTCCGCCAGGAAGCCGAAGAGGCTCTGAAGGCCAAGCTGGAAAGCCTCGAGCGGCTGATGGCCAACCTGATGGAGCCGATTGCCGAGCAGGACACGCAAATCGAGAAGTCGCTGGTACACCTGGTGGCGCACATGACCCGTCAGGTGATAGGTCGCGAGCTGCGCAACGATTCCAGCCAGATCACCCAGGTGTTGCGCGAAGCGCTCAAGCTGCTGCCCATGGGCGCGGACAATATCCGCATCCACCTCAACCCGCAGGATTTCGACCTGGCCAAGGCCCTGCGAGAGCGCCATGAGGAAAGCTGGCGGCTGCTGGAAGACAGCGCACTGCTGCCTGGCGGCTGCCGCATTGAAACGGCCCACAGCCGTATCGACGCGACCATGGAAACACGTATCGAAAAAGCCGTTGCACAACTGTTCGACCAGTTGCACGACCATTCCCTGCACCCGGCGGCGCCAGACATGTCGGTAGACCTGGGCAGTCCGGTGGATACCGCTGATGCACCTTGAGCGCACCAGTTTCGGCAAGCGCCTGGGCACCTACGCCGAGGCCATCGAACTGCCGGCGCAACCTGTCGTTGAAGGCCGCCTGCTGCGCATGGTCGGCCTCACCCTGGAAGCCGAGGGCCTGCGCGCCGCAGTAGGCAGCCGTTGCCTGGTGATCAACGACGACAGTTACCACCCGGTGCAGGTCGAGGCCGAAGTCATGGGCTTTTCCGGGCCCAAGGTGTTCCTCATGCCGGTTGGCAGCATCGTCGGCATTGCCCCGGGCGCCCGGGTGGTGCCGCTGGATGACGGCGGCCGCCTGCCCATGGGCATGAGCATGCTGGGGCGGGTGCTCGACGGCGCCGGCCGCGCGCTGGATGGCAAGGGCGGCATGAAGGCCGAGGACTGGGTGCCGATGGACGGCCCGGTGATCAACCCGCTCAACCGCGACCCTATCAGCAAGCCACTGGATGTGGGCATTCGCAGCATCAACGGTCTGCTTACTGTCGGCCGTGGTCAGCGATTGGGCCTGTTTGCCGGTACCGGTGTGGGTAAATCGGTGCTGCTGGGCATGATGACACGCTTCACTGAAGCCGAAATCATCGTGGTCGGCCTGATCGGTGAGCGGGGGCGCGAAGTGAAGGAATTCATCGAGCATATCCTCGGTGAGGAGGGCCTCAAGCGCTCGGTGGTGGTGGCCTCGCCGGCTGACGATGCGCCACTGATGCGCCTGCGTGCCGCCATGTACTGCACGCGCATTGCCGAGTACTTCCGCGACAAAGGCAAGAATGTGCTGTTGCTGATGGACTCGCTCACCCGTTTCGCCCAGGCTCAGCGGGAAATCGCCCTGGCCATCGGCGAGCCGCCGGCCACCCGGGGTTACCCGCCATCGGTGTTCGCCAAGCTGCCAAAGCTGGTGGAGCGGGCAGGCAATGGCGAGCCGGGCGGTGGTTCGATCACGGCGTTCTATACCGTGCTGTCCGAGGGCGACGACCAGCAGGACCCTATCGCCGACTCGGCACGGGGTGTGCTCGACGGCCACTTTGTGCTGTCGCGCCGGCTGGCTGAGGAAGGCCATTACCCGGCTATCGACATCGAAGCCTCGATCAGCCGGGTCATGCCCCAGGTGGTCGATGCCGACCACTTGCGCCAGGCGCAGAAGTTCAAGCAGCTGTGGTCGCGCCTGTCGCAAAGCCGCGACCTGATCAGCGTGGGTGCCTACGTGGCGGGTGGTGACCCGGAGACCGACCTGGCCATTGCCTTGCAATCGAAGCTGGTGGAGTTTCTGCGCCAAGGCCTGCGTGAAAACGTGGGTATGGCGCAGAGCCGCGAACAGCTGGGGGCGATTTTCACGCCCCCGGCAGGCTGATAAGCCATGGCGCTGCCCGGACGCGCCGCGCGCCTGGCGCCGGTGGTGGACATGGCCGAAGAGGCCGAGCGCAAGGCGGCTCAGCGCCTTGGGCACTTCCAGCAGCAGGTGGTCACGGCCCAGGCCAAGCTGGCCGAGCTGGAGCGCTTTCGCGAGGATTACCAGTTGCAGTGGATCAACCGCGGCGGGCAGGGCGTCAATGGCAGCTGGCTGGTCAACTACCAGCGTTTTCTTGGGCAGTTGGAAGCGGCCATGACCCAGCAGCGGCAAAGCCTGGTCTGGCATCAGAACAACCTCAACAACGCCCGTGGTGTCTGGCAGCAGGCCTATGCCCGGGTGGAAGGGTTGCGCAAGCTGGTGCAGCGCTACATGGACGAAGCCCGGCGCGCTGAAGACAAGCGTGAGCAGCGGTTGCTGGACGAACTGTCCCAGCGCCTGCCTCGGCAGAGTCATTTATAGGTCTCGGGTGCTTGCCCTGGCACTTTCTGCGCCTGTGCCGAGCACTTGTCACCCCCGGCATCGCCTGCTAAACCTTAAGGAGTTGCATCCGCCATCATCGAAGGAATCGCTAGCATGGCAGTCGAGACTGATTTTTCGCAGGACGGGAAAAAGCTGACGATCAAGGTCAAGGGTCGCTTCGATTTCGGCAAGCATCAGGAATTTCGCGATGCCTACGAACGTCAGCCCGATCGGCCCGATTCGGTGGTCGTCGACCTGAAGGACACCACCTACCTCGACAGTTCCGCGCTCGGCATGCTGCTGTTGCTGCGCGACCACGCGGGCGGCGATGAGTCCGATGTGCGGGTGGTGCATGCCAGCTCTGACGTGCGCAAGATCCTCGCCATTTCCAATTTCGAAAAACTCTTCGATATCAGTTGAGCGCCGACATGCCGGCCGAACAGGCGTTGACCGTGCTGGTCGCCGAGGACGGGGCCGCCGACCGCCTGTTGTTGGCGCAGATCGTGCGCCGTCAGGGCCACCAGGTCGTCACCGCGGAAAACGGCGAGCAGGCGGTAGCGCTGTTCATCGAGCGGCGCCCGCAGTTGGTGCTGCTCGATGCGCTGATGCCGGTGATGGACGGCTTCGAGGCGGCGCGGCAGATCAAGGCCCTGGCGGGCGAAGCGCTGGTGCCGATCATTTTCCTGACCTCGCTGAACGAGGAGGAAGGCCTGGTGCGCTGCCTGGAAGCGGGTGGCGATGACTTCATGGCCAAACCCTACAGCGCGGTGATCCTCGCCGCCAAGATACGCGCCATGGACCGCCTGCGCCGGTTGCAGGCCACTGTGCTGGAGCAGCGCGACCAGATTACCCGGCACCATCACCACCTGCTGAACGAGCAGCGGGTGGCCAAGGCAGTGTTCGACAAGGTGGCCCACTCCGGCTGCCTTGGCGCGCCCAACATCCGCTACCTGCAATCGCCCTACGCGCTGTTCAATGGCGACCTGATGCTGGCAGCGTTTACCCCGGCCGGCGATATGCGCGTACTGCTCGGCGATTTCACTGGGCATGGCTTGCCGGCGGCGGTCGGCGCCATGCCACTGGCCGAGGTGTTCTACGGCATGACCGCCAAGGGCTACGGTATGGCGCAGATCCTGCGCGAGATGAACGCCAAGCTCAAACGTATCCTGCCAGTGGACATGTTCTGCTGCGCGCTACTGCTCAACCTCAGTATGCAGCGCGGTTCGGTGGAGGTTTGGAATGGCGGCATGCCTGATGGTTATCGCCTGTCGGTGGATGGCCAGGTGCTGTCGGTGCTGAATTCACGGCACCTGCCGCTGGGCATTCTCGCTGCCGAGCGCTTCGATGACAGCACTGAAGTGTTGCCGCTGGCGCCGGGCGAGCGCCTGTTGCTGCTGTCGGACGGCGTACTCGATACCGCCGACGACCAGGACCGCTTGTTTGGCGTGCAGCGCCTGCGTCGGGTGCTGGCCGACAACCGCGACCCAGCGCAGTTGTTCGATGAACTGATGCAGGCCCTGGAGCGCTTTGGTGGGCGCCCACGCGATGACATCAGCTTGTGCGATATTCGCATGTTCACCGCCGAGGAGCGGGTGCCGGCGCCGATGATCTACTCTGATAGCGGCCGCTCCAGCCCGCTGGACTGGTCGCTGGGCTTCGAGGTGCGTGGCGAGAGCCTGAAACGCTTCAATCCGGTGCCGTATCTGGTGCAGTTGTTGCAGGAAATTCACGGCCTGCGCGCGCGCACCGGCAGCCTGCACAGTGTGCTCAGCGAGTTGTATTCCAATGCATTGGAGCATGGTGTGCTGGGCCTGGATTCTCAGCTCAAGCGCGATGTGCAGGGCTTTGCCGACTATTATCAGGAGCGCGCGCGGCGCCTGGGGTCGTTGACAGGCGGCTTTGTAAGCATCGATTTCAAGGTTGAACCCCATGGCGACGGTGGCCGTCTGAAGATTCAGGTGCGCGACAGCGGTGCCGGCTTCGACGTGCAGCGGGTACTTGCGCGGCCCTCGCGGGATCAGGGGCTTAGCGGCCGTGGTCTGAACCTGGTTCGGCGGTTGGCCAGTGACGCGCGCTGGAGTGATGGCGGGCGTTGCGCGCAAGTGGAGTTCGTATGGTGAGCCACCAGCTGGCTCGGGCATAATCTGGCTTGATCAAGGAGTGAACAAGTGTCTGACCTGCATATTGACCACAAGGTACTCAGCGACCTGCGTGAAGTCATGGAAGAGGGTTACCTGCAGTTGGTACAAACCTTTCTCGACGACTCCGAACGGCGCCTGGGCCAGCTGCACGCGGCCAAAAGTGCCGAAGAGCTGGGTGCAGCCGCTCACAGCTTCAAGGGCAGCAGCAGCAACATGGGGGCGGTGGCCCTGGCCAACCTGTGCCAACAGCTGGAAGAGCGCGCACGGCGGCCCCCGCTGTACGGTATTGAAGACTTGATCAGCCGCATCGACCTGGAATTCGTCGAGGTGCAGCGCTTCTACCGTGGTGAGCAAGAACGTATTTCCGCAGGCTGATTCGCGAGTTGGCGCGAGTCTTGCCTGTCTCTGTCCGGATGATTTTTTTGTTTCTGGCGCGGAGACCGCTCGATGCCTGTCGCACCCAACCCTTTGTTGCAAGCCAATGCCGTTACCAATACCTCGCGTTCGGCCGCCATGCAGGCGGACAAGCCGCTGCAGGCGTTTGGCGGCAAGGGCGACGGCTTTGGCCAGGTGATGGCCAGGCAGGGCCGCGACAAGGTTGCCGGGCAAGATGACAAGGCCGCCCAGGCCAAGCCCAAGGACAAACCCGAGGCGGCAGCGAGCGGCAAGAAAGACCCCGCTGACAAAACCGCCGTTGCCGATGACGGCAACAAATTGCCTGCAGACGATGCCGCCCAGGCCGATACCGGGCTGCGTGATGCCAGCCTGGTGGCCGGCCAAGTCACCGATGCCCAGCCCGGCGCGCAACTGATCCAGGCCCAGGCCGAGGCGGTAGCGCCGGTGCTGCAGGCTGCCACTGGGCAAACCCAGGTTGCCGCGACGCTGCCTGAAGAGCCTTTTGCCGAAGAAGCCTTCGACCCGGATGCAGACCCTCTGGCCAACTTGCCGACCCTGCGCCTGGCACTGGAGCACAGTGCCCAGGCCAAAGGGGCTACCTCTGCACATGCCTTGGACCCCACTCAGGCCCAGGGTGAAGAGGGGCGGGCAGCCGTCAATACCTTGGCGAATCTGGTCGAGAATGCCGAAGGTGATAGCACCGAGTCCGGTGACAAGGCCTTCGGTGCCTTGGTCGAAGAGGGTCTGAAGGACACCAAGAGCGCCAGCAGCGACACCCGTGTCGATGATTTCGCCAACCGCCTGGCCAGCCTGACCCAGGCCGTCACGGCCAAGACCGCCAACGCCGTGCCGGCCAATGCCAGCCCGCTGCATCAACCGTTGCCGATGAATCAGAATGCCTGGGCCGAAGGCCTGGTCAACCGGGTCATGTACCTGTCCAGCCAGAACCTCAAGTCGGCGGATATCCAGCTGGAGCCTGCAGAGTTGGGCCGCCTGGACATTCGCGTCAATGTTGCGGCGGACCAGGCCACCCAGGTGACCTTCATCAGCGGCCACGCCGGCGTGCGTGATGCCCTCGATAGCCAGGTGCACCGCCTGCGCGAACTGTTCGCCCAGCAGGGCCTGGCGCAACCGGATGTGAACGTGGCCGACCAGTCGCGCGGACAGCAACAGCAACAGGGGCAGGCACAGGGCAGCAATCTGTCCGGGGTGGCGGCGCGCCGGGGCGAACAGGGTGGGGTTGAGGTTGCCGACAGTGCGCGGCCTGTGGAACAGCAGGTGGTTGTCGGCGACAGCGCGGTCGATTACTACGCCTGACCGCCGTTAACCTGGCCTCTTCGCGGGCTCGCCCGCGAAGAAGGCGGTGCTGCAGATCCTGGTGAAACCGATCCTCTGCAAAATCTGGCATAACACTTGCTCAAGCCAAGCCATCCTCCCTTGAACCCCCGATGGACGACGGATTATTGGCATGGCGAAGAGCGAAGCAGTCAAAGACCCCGCCACTAAAGGCAAACTCAAGCTGATCCTGCTGGCCGTCGTGGGCCTGTTGCTGGCGATCGGCCTTTCGGTGGGCGCTACCTGGTTCATCATGCACAAGAGCGAGCCGGCCCCGGCCGCCGACGCTGCAGCCAGCAACGTCAAGCCTGCGGCCATCTACGAAGCGCTGACCCCAGCCTTCGTGGTCAACTTCAACCAGAACGGCCGCCAGCGCTACATGCAGCTGAGCATCACCATGCAGGCGCGTAACCAGGCCGACCTGGATGCGCTCAAGGTGCATATGCCGGTGATCCGCAACAACCTGGTGATGATGTTCTCCGGGCAAGGCTTCGACACCCTTGCCAGCAGCCCGGTAGGGCAGGAGATGCTGCGCCAGAAGGCCACTGCGGTGGTCCAGGAAGTGGCGCAGAAAGAAGTCGGCAAGCCGGTCATCGACCAGTTGCTGTTCACCAATTTCGTATTGCAGTAGGAGTCCGCAATGGCCGTACAGGACCTGCTGTCCCAGGATGAAATCGATGCCCTGTTGCACGGCGTCGACGACGGGCTGGTGCAGACCGAGAGTGCATCCGAGCCTGGCAGCATCAAAAGCTACGACCTGACCAGCCAGGACCGTATCGTGCGGGGTCGCATGCCGACCCTGGAAATGATCAACGAGCGCTTCGCCCGTTACACCCGCATCAGCATGTTCAACCTGCTGCGCCGCTCCGCCGACGTGGCCGTAGGGGGTGTGCAGGTGATGAAGTTCGGCGAATACGTGCACTCGCTGTATGTGCCGACCAGCCTCAACCTGGTCAAGATCAAGCCGTTGCGCGGCACCTCGTTGTTCATCCTCGACGCCAAGCTGGTGTTCAAGCTGGTGGACAACTTCTTCGGCGGCGATGGCCGCCACGCCAAGATCGAAGGCCGTGAGTTCACGCCAACCGAACTGCGCGTGGTGCGCATGGTGCTGGACCAGTGCTTCGTCGACCTCAAGGAAGCCTGGCAGGCGATCATGCCGGTCACCTTCGAGTACATGAACTCCGAGGTCAACCCGGCCATGGCCAACATCGTCGGCCCCAGCGAGGCGGTGGTGGTGTCCACCTTCCACATCGAGCTGGACGGTGGCGGCGGCGACCTGCATGTGACCATGCCGTACTCGATGATCGAGCCGGTGCGAGAAATGCTCGATGCCGGTTTCCAGTCCGACCTGGACGACCAGGACGAACGCTGGGTCAAGGCCCTGCGCGAGGACGTGCTGGACGTTGCCGTGCCAATGACCGCCACGGTCGCCCGGCGCCAGTTGAAGCTGCGCGACATCCTGCACATGCAGCCGGGTGACGTGATCCCGGTGGAACTGCCCGAGCACTTGGTGCTGCGCGCCAACGGCGTGCCGGCGTTCAAGGCGCGCCTGGGTTCGCACAAGGGCAACCTGGCCCTGCAGATTATCGACCCGATCGAACGCCGCTGACGGCGTGCCGGTCGCTCACAACGAATTGAATGCCTGTCGAGGAAACCATGGCTAACGAAAACGAGATCACCTCCGCAGAGGACCAGGCACTGGCCGATGAATGGGCTGCTGCCCTTGAAGAAACCGGCTCGGCCGGGCAGGCCGACATCGATGCGCTGCTGGGCGGTGATGCTGGCAGCAGCGGTTCTGGTCGCCTGCCGATGGAAGAGTTCGCCAGTTCGCCGAAGCCGAACGAAAACGTCAGCCTCGAAGGCCCTAACCTGGACGTGATCCTGGACATCCCAGTGAACATCTCCATGGAAGTGGGTAGCACCGAGATCAACATCCGCAACCTGCTGCAGCTGAACCAGGGCTCGGTGATCGAGCTCGACCGCCTGGCCGGCGAGCCCCTCGACGTGCTGGTCAACGGCACACTGATTGCCCATGGCGAAGTGGTCGTGGTCAACGAAAAGTTCGGCATTCGCCTGACTGACGTGATCAGCCCCAGCGAACGTATCAAGAAGCTGCGCTGAGTGAAGGGCACGATGCGCGCTCTCGCGGCACTAGCGGCGCTGCTTGGCAGCCACGCCTGCCTGGCTGCGGCTACGCCAGCGGCGACCCCGGTAGCGGCACCTGGCAGCCTCGGCGGGCAGCTGGCGCAGATGGTCTTCGGCCTGCTGTTGGTCGTTGGCCTGATCTTCTTTCTGGCCTGGCTGCTGCGGCGCCTGCAGAGCACGGCGGTGAAGGGCGGGCAGGTGATCGAGATTGTCGGCAGCCGTGCCATCGGCCCGCGTGACCGCCTGCTGTTGGTGCAGGTGGGCAAGGAGCAGATCCTGATCGGCCATACCCCCGGCAGCATCGAGGCGCTGCATGTGCTGGCCGAACCCGTGGAAGTACCGGCAAGCGCCCGTCAGGCGGCGCCGGAGTTTGCCCAGCGGCTGATGGAGCTGATGGGCAAGGACCCTAAGGACAACAAGTGATGAGCGGCGCGCTGCGTACGATGTTGACTCTGGCGCTGCTGCTGGCCGCGCCGCTGGCCCTGGCCGCCGACTCGCTGTCGATCCCGGCCATTACGCTGTCCAATACCGCGGACGGGCAGCAGGAGTATTCGGTCAGCCTGCAAATCCTGCTGATCATGACTGCGCTGAGCTTCATTCCGGCGTTCGTCATCCTGATGACCAGCTTCACCCGCATCATCATCGTGTTCTCGATCCTGCGCCAGGCCCTGGGCCTGCAGCAGACGCCATCGAACCAGTTGCTCACCGGCATGGCGCTGTTCCTGACCATGTTCATCATGGCCCCGGTGTTCGACCGGGTGAACCAGGACGCCCTGCAGCCTTACCTGAAGGAGCAGATGACGGCCCAGCAGGCCATCGACAAGGCCCAGGGGCCGCTCAAGGACTTCATGTTGGCGCAAACCCGGCAAAGCGACCTCGACCTGTTCATGCGCCTGTCCAAGCGTACCGACATCGCCGGCCCCGACCAGGTGCCGCTGACCATCCTGGTGCCAGCGTTCGTCACCTCCGAGTTGAAGACGGCGTTCCAGATCGGTTTCATGATTTTCATCCCGTTCCTGATCATCGACATGGTGGTGGCCAGTGTGCTGATGGCCATGGGTATGATGATGCTGTCGCCGCTGATCATCTCGCTGCCGTTCAAGATCATGCTGTTCGTGCTGGTGGATGGCTGGGCGCTGATCATGGGCACCCTGGCCAGCAGTTTCGGCGGCGTCTGACGCCGTCAAGGAGAGCCGCCGATGACACCTGAAGTAGCTGTCGACCTGTTCCGTGACGCCCTGTGGCTGACCACCTTGATGGTTGCCGTGCTGGTTGTGCCTAGCCTGTTGGTGGGCCTGGTAGTGGCGATGTTCCAGGCTGCCACGCAGATCAACGAACAAACCCTGAGCTTTTTGCCGCGCCTGCTGGTGATGCTGATCACGTTGATCGTCGCCGGGCCGTGGCTGGTGCAGAAGTTCATGGAGTACATCACCACCCTTTACACCAACATCCCGCAGCTCATTGGTTGATGCGGCGATGCTGGAACTGACCGATACGCAGATCGGCACCTGGGTCGCCACCTTCATCCTGCCGTTGTTCAGGGTGACCGCGGTGCTGATGACCATGCCGATCTTCGGTACTCGCATGTTACCTGCGCGGGTACGCCTGTACGTGGCGGTGGCGATTACCGTGGTGATCGTGCCGGCGCTGCCGCCGCTGCCTGAGTTCGACCCGCTGAGCCTGCGCGGTTTGTTGCTGTGCGCCGAGCAGATCATCGTCGGCGCGCTGTTCGGCCTGGCCTTGCAGCTGCTGTTTCAGGCCTTCGTGATTGCCGGGCAGATCGTCGCGGTGCAGATGGGTATGGCCTTCGCCTCGATGGTCGACCCTGCCAACGGCGTCAACGTCACGGTGATCAGCCAGTTCATGACCATGCTGGTGAGCGTGCTGTTCCTGTTGATGAACGGCCACCTGGTGGTTTTCGAGGTGCTGACCGAGAGCTTTACCACGTTGCCGGTGGGTAGCGCGCTGGTGGTCAACCACTTCTGGGAACTGGCCGGGCGCATGGGTTGGGTGTTTGCCGCCGGCCTGCTGCTGATTCTTCCGGTGATCGCCGCGTTGCTGGTGGTGAACATCGCCTTTGGCGTGATGACCCGTGCCGCGCCGCAGTTGAATATCTTCTCCATCGGTTTCCCGCTTACCCTGGTGCTGGGTATGTTCATCTTCTGGGTAGGCCTGGCCGATGTGCTGTCCCACTATCAGGCATTGGCCAGCGAGACGCTGCAATGGCTGCGTGAACTGGCGAGGGCGCGCTGAGCATGGCGGAAAGCGAGAGCGGTCAGGACAAGACAGAAGACCCCACCGAGAAGCGCAAGCGCGATGCTCGCGAGAAAGGCGAAATCGCCCGCTCCAAGGAGCTGAACACGGTGGCGGTGACCCTGGCGGGCGCCGGCGGCCTGTTGGCGTTTGGCGGCCACCTGGCCGAGACGTTGCTGAGCATGATGCGCATGAATTTCAGCCTGACCCGCGAGGTCATCGTCGACGAACGGGCCATGGGCGCGTTCCTGCTGGCCTCGGGAAAAATGGCGATATGGGCGGTGCAGCCGGTTTTGATCCTGCTGTTCGTTATTTCTTTCGTAGCGCCCATTGCCCTCAGTGGTTTTCTGTTTTCCGGCAGCCTGCTGCAGCCAAAATTCAGCCGCATGAACCCGTTGTCCGGGATCAAGCGCATGTTTTCGATGAACAGCTTGACCGAGCTGCTCAAGGCGCTGGCCAAGTTTTTCGTGATCTTGATCGTGGCGGTGGTGGTGCTGTCCAACGACCGCCAGGCCTTGCTGTCGATTGCCAATGAACCGCTGGAGCAGGCCATCATCCACAGCCTGCAGGTGGTGGGCTGGAGCGCCTTGTGGATGTCGGCCGGGCTGCTGCTGATCGCTGCGGCGGACGTGCCGTTCCAGCTGTACCAGACGCACAAGAAAATGAAAATGACCAAGCAGGAAGTGCGCGACGAGTACAAGGACAGCGAGGGCAAGCCCGAGGTCAAGCAGCGCATTCGTCAGTTGCAGCGCGAGGTGTCGCAGCGACGCATGATGGCGGCGGTGCCGCAGGCCGATGTGATCATCACCAACCCGACGCACTATGCGGTAGCGCTGCAGTACGACCCAGAGAAGGGCGGAGCGGCGCCGCTGCTGTTGGCCAAGGGTAGCGACTTCATGGCTTTGAAGATTCGTGAAATCGGCGTGGAGCACAAGATCCAGATCCTCGAGTCACCAGCGCTGGCGCGGGCGATTTACTACTCCACGGAGGTTGAACAGGAAATCCCTGCCGGCCTGTACCTGGCCGTGGCTCAAGTGCTGGCCTATGTGTTCCAGATCCGTCAGTACCGCTCCGGCAAGGGCAAGCGCCCTGAGCCGTTGAAAGACGACCTGCCGATCCCGCCGGACCTGCGCCGCGACAGCTGATGCGCCACGCGGGCGGCGCTCGATCCCACAGGCGTAAAAAATCTTGAGGCGACCACTCACCGAGCAAAGTTGGAAGGCTTCTTGCAGAGCCTCGCCCAGGCGCCCCCTGGGCGTCAAAGTTTTGCATCAAGAGGACTCGCGGTGGATCGCACTCAGTTAATCAGCAACGCCCGTAACAACCTGGCCGGGCTCGGCCGGGGCAACCTGGGTGTGCCGCTGTTGCTGCTGGTGATGTTGGCAATGATGATGTTGCCGATACCGCCGTTCCTGCTCGACGTGTTCTTCACCTTCAACATCGCCTTGTCGATCGTGGTGCTGCTGGTTTGCGTGTACGCCCTGCGCCCGCTCGACTTCGCAGCCTTTCCCACCATCCTGCTGGTGGCCACGCTTTTACGCCTGGCGCTTAACGTGGCTTCCACCCGCGTGGTCATGCTGCACGGGCAGGAAGGCCATGGCGCCGCCGGCAAGGTGATCCAGGCCTTCGGTGAAGTGGTGATCGGCGGTAACTACGTGGTCGGTGGCGTGGTGTTCGCCATCCTCATGATCATCAACTTCGTGGTGGTGACCAAGGGTGCCGGGCGCATCTCGGAAGTGAGTGCGCGTTTCACCCTGGACGCCATGCCCGGCAAGCAGATGGCCATCGACGCCGACCTCAACGCCGGCCTGATCGACCAGGCCCAGGCCAAGCACCGCCGTGCCGAAGTGGCGCAGGAGGCCGAGTTCTACGGTTCGATGGACGGCGCCAGCAAGTTCGTGCGCGGCGACGCCATCGCCGGCTTGCTGATCCTGTTCATCAACCTGATCGGTGGCATGCTGATCGGTATGCTGCAGCACGGCATGAGCTTCGGCGATGCCGGCAAGGTGTACGCGCTTTTGACCATTGGTGACGGTTTGGTGGCGCAATTGCCATCACTGTTGCTGTCCACCGCCGCTGCGATCATGGTCACCCGCGCCTCGGGCTCCGAGGACATGGGCAAGCTGATCAACCGGCAGATGTTCGATTCGCCCAAGGCGCTGGCGGTGTCTGGCGCACTGATGATCGTCATGGGGCTGGTGCCAGGCATGCCGCATGTGGCGTTCCTGAGCCTCGGCCTGCTGGCCGGTGGCGGCGCCTACCTGGTGTGGAAGAAGCAGCAGCAGGTCAAGGCCAAGGCCCAGGAAGAGGCGCAGCGCCAGCAGGACCTGCTGCCGTCGCCGCAGCGTGCGCTGGAAACCAAGGAACTGGGCTGGGACGACGTCACGCCGATCGACATGATCGGCCTGGAAGTCGGCTACCGGCTGATTCCGCTGGTCGATCGCAACCAGGGCGGCCAGTTGCTGGCGCGAATCAAGGGCGTGCGCAAGAAGCTGTCGCAGGACCTGGGCTTTCTCATGCCTACCGTGCACATTCGTGACAACCTCGACCTGCAACCCAGTGCCTATCGCCTGACCCTGATGGGGGTGATCCTGGCCGAGGCCGAGATCTACCCGGACCGCGAACTGGCGATCAACCCAGGGCAAGTGTTCGGCACCCTCAACGGTATTGCTGCGCGCGACCCGGCGTTTGGCCTGGAAGCCGTGTGGATTGACGTTGGGCAGCGCTCGCAGGCGCAGTCGCTGGGCTACACCGTGGTCGACGCAAGCACCGTGGTGGCCACTCACCTCAACCAGATCTTGCAGAAGCATTGCCACGAGCTGATCGGCCACGAAGAGGTTCAGCAGTTGCTGCAGGTGCTGGCCAAGGCATCGCCTAAACTGGCAGAAGAGCTGGTGCCGGGTGTCATTTCCTTGTCGGGGCTGCTCAAGGTGCTGCAAGCGCTGTTGTCGGAACAGGTGCCAGTGCGCGATATTCGCAGTATTGCCGAGGCCATCGCGAACAACGCCGGCAAGAGTCAAGATACCGCCGCGCTGGTGGCGGTGGTGCGCGTCGGATTGTGTCGCGCCATCGTGCAAAGCATTGTCGGCGTTGAGTCGGAGCTGCCAGTGATTACCTTGGAGCCAAGGTTGGAACAGATTTTGCTCAATAGTCTGCAAAGGGCCGGGCAGGGTCAGGAAGAGGGTGTTCTTCTGGAACCGAGCATGGCCGAGAAGCTGCAACGTTCGCTGATCGAAGCGGCCCAGCGCCAGGAAATGCAGGGCCAGCCGGCCATCCTGCTGGTCGCCGGCCCGATCCGCGCCATGCTGTCGCGTTTCGGTCGCCTGGCTGTACCGAATTTGCATGTTCTGGCGTATCAGGAAATACCGGACAACAAGCAAGTCACCATCGTTGCCACCGTGGGCCCTAACGGCTGAGGTAGTGGATAATGCAAGTTAAGCGATTTTTCGCCGCCGATATGCGTCAGGCCATGAAGCTGGTCCGTGACGAGCTGGGCGCCGATGCCGCGATCATAGGCAACCGCCGCATTGCCGGTGGTGTCGAACTGACGGCCGCGCTGGACTACAAGCTGTCCGCCCTGGCCCCGCGCGTGCCCAACGCCGAGCTGGAAGAAGAGCTGCGCAAGACCCATACGCGCATCGCCACTGCCCAGGCCGAGCTGGACCACCGTCAGGACAGCAGCGACAACAACCGCCAATTGTTCGCCGGGCAGTCGTTGACCGCTGCCGAACCGTTGATCGAGCCGCACGTCGATACCCCTGAGGTTGCCGCTGCGCCGGCTGCCGCGCCGGTCGACCCGCGCCTGTTCGATGCCATGCGCTCCGAGCTGTCGGGCTTGCGCGAGCTGCTGGAAGTGCAGCTCGGCTCGCTGGCCTGGACCCAGTTGCAGGGCAGCAAGCCGCAGCAGGCCAACCTTTGGCGCCGCCTGCAGCGCATCGGCTTGTCCGGGCCTATCGCCCGCGAGCTGCTGGACCTCACCGCCGAGATCGAAGAGCCGCGCCAGGCTTGGCGCATGCTGCTGGCGCACCTGGCACGGATGATCGAGATTCCTGAAATCGAGCCGATCGAAGAGGGCGGGGTCATCGCCATGGTCGGCCCGGCCGGCATGGGCAAGACCACCACCCTGGCCAAGCTGGCTGCGCGCTACGTGCTCAAGTACGGCGCGCAGAACCTGGCGCTGGTGAGCATGGACAGCTTCCGTATCGGCGCTCAGGAGCAGCTCAAGACCCTCGGTCGCATTCTCAATGTACCGGTGACCTACGTCGACCCAGGCCAGTCGCTGGCAGCCGCGCTGGAGCCGTTGCTGCGCAAACGCGTGGTGCTGATCGATACCGCCGGCCTGCAGGCCAGCGACCCGGCGCTGCGCATGCAGCTGGAAACCCTGGCCGGGCGTGGCATCGCCGCTAAGAATTACCTGGTGCTGGCTACCACTAGCCAGAAGCAGGTGCTGACCGCTGCCTACCACAGCTACAAGCGTTGTGGCCTGGCCGGCTGCATCCTGACCAAACTCGATGAAACGGCAAGCCTTGGCGACGTGCTGAGCCTTGCCATCAGTCATGAACTGCCCGTGGCCTACCTTACCGATGGCCCGCGCATTCCTGACGACCTGCACCTGCCGCGGGGCCACCAACTGGTCACCCGCGCGGTAAATGTGCAGCAGCAGGACGAGCCCAGCGAAGAGGCCATGGCCGACATGTTCGCTGATCTCTATCACAACCCACGGCGAGCGGGTTGAGCATGAAGCGTGTGCAAAGTAGCTATGCCAAGGGGCACGCAGAATTGCCCTACGTGTGGCCTGAGTCCCAGCGAGACAAGGTAAAGAACAGACATGGGTAGCATGCATCCCGTACAGGTGATCGCCGTGACCGGCGGCAAAGGTGGCGTCGGCAAGACTAACGTTTCAGTGAACTTGTCCCTGGCGCTGGCCGAGCTTGGCCGCAGGGTCATGCTGCTGGACGCCGACCTGGGCCTGGCCAATGTCGACGTGTTGCTGGGCCTTACCCCCAAACGTACCCTGGCCGATGTCATCGAAGGGCGCTGCGAGCTGCGTGATGTGATGCTGCAGGGCCCTGGCGGTGTGCGCATCGTGCCGGCAGCGTCGGGTACCCAGAGCATGGTGCACCTGGCCCCGGCCCAGCATGCCGGGCTGATCCAGGCGTTCAGTGAAATCGGCGACAACCTCGATGTGCTGGTGATCGATACCGCTGCGGGTATCGGCGAGTCGGTGGTCAGTTTCGTTCGCGCCGCCCAGGAAGTCCTGCTGGTGGTGTGCGATGAGCCTACCTCGATCACCGACGCTTACGCCCTGATCAAGCTGCTCAACCGCGACTACGGCATGAACCGTTTCCGTGTGTTGGCCAACATGGCGCAGAGCCCGCAAGAAGGGCGCAACCTGTTCGCCAAGCTGACCAAAGTCACCGACCGCTTCCTTGACGTTGCCCTGCAGTACGTGGGCGCCGTGCCGTACGACGAGTGCGTGCGCAAGGCGGTGCAGAAGCAGCGCGCCGTCTACGAAGCCTTCCCTCGCTCCAAGTGTGCGCTGGCCTTCAAGGCGATTGCGCAAAAGGTCGACAGCTGGCCGCTGCCGGCCAACCCGCGCGGCCACCTGGAGTTCTTTGTCGAGCGTCTGGTGCAACCCACCAGCGCGGGACCCGTGCTATGAACGCCAGCGGCTTCAAGATGTACAGCCGGGCGGCGAAAGACGCCCAGTACGAGCTGATCGAACGCTACGCCCCGCTGGTCAAGCGCATCGCTTACCACTTGTTGGCGCGCTTGCCGGCCAACGTCCAGGTCGAGGACCTGATCCAGGCCGGCATGATCGGCCTGCTGGAAGTGGCCAACAAGTACGACGCCAGTAAGGGCGCCAGCTTTGAAACCTACGCCGGCATCCGCATCCGCGGGGCCATGCTGGACGAAGTGCGCAAAGGCGATTGGGCGCCGCGTTCGGTACACCGCAACACTCGTATGGTCAGTGACGCAATGCGTGCGGTTGAGGCTAGAACTGGCCGTGACGCTAAAGATCATGAAGTTGCTGCCGAACTCCAATTGAGTCTCGATGATTACTACGGGATCTTGAACGATACCCTGGGCAGCCGCCTGTTCAGCTTCGACGACCTGTTGCAGGACGGCGAGCACGAAGGGCTGCATGAGGATGGCGCCAGTGGCCAGGTCGAACCTGCGCGTGGCCTGGAAGACGAGCGCTTCCAGGTTGCCCTGACCGAGGCGATCGCCAACCTGCCGGAGCGTGAGCGCCTGGTGCTGGCGCTGTACTACGACGAAGAGCTGAACCTCAAGGAAATCGGCGAGGTACTGGGTGTCAGCGAGTCGCGGGTCAGCCAGTTGCACAGCCAGTGTGCCGCGCGCCTGCGCAGCCGCCTGGGGGAATGGCGGGCACGTTGAGCCCGCTTTCGTTGCAGTCGTTTTCCACGTTGTACCGAATTGAATGAGTGCGTGCTCGGTAGGCCGAGCGCGTTTGAGACTGCTTGGAGGTCTAATTGGACAAGAACATGAAAATCCTCATCGTTGACGACTTTTCGACGATGCGGCGGATCATCAAGAACCTGTTGCGTGACCTGGGCTTCACCAACACCGAAGAGGCCGATGACGGCACCACGGCGCTGC
This sequence comes from Pseudomonas sp. NBRC 111140, assembly GCF_001320885.1. Taxonomy (NCBI): domain Bacteria; kingdom Pseudomonadati; phylum Pseudomonadota; class Gammaproteobacteria; order Pseudomonadales; family Pseudomonadaceae; genus Pseudomonas; species Pseudomonas sp. NBRC 111140. The sequence continues at coordinate 26,610 of NZ_BCBQ01000015.1, read as the reverse complement.
CGATGCTGGAGAACGGCCACTACGACTTCCTGGTGACCGACTGGAACATGCCGGGCATGTCCGGCATCGACCTGCTGCGTAAAGTGCGTGCCAGCGAAAAGCTGAAAAGCATGCCGGTACTGATGGTGACCGCCGAAGCCAAGCGCGACCAGATCATCGAAGCGGCCCAGGCCGGCGTCAATGGTTACGTGGTCAAGCCGTTCACCGCTCAGGTGCTCAAAGAAAAGATCGAGAAGATCTTCGAACGCGTCAACGGCTGAGTCACGTCAGGGGGCGCGCCATGGATTCATCACAAACCTCTTTGGGCGAGTTCGAATCGACCCTGAAGAAGCATGCCCAGGAGTTGGTCGAAAGCCTGGAGCGGGGCCGTTTCGGCGAGGCGGTGCAGCTGATTCACGAGCTGAACCAAACCCGCGATCGCGGCCTGTACCAGGAAGTGGGAAAGCTGACCCGCGAGCTGCACAGCGCCATCGTCAGTTTCCAGATCGACCCGACCATGCCGCAGGCTGAGGAGGTGTCGCAGATTACCGACGCCACCGAGCGCTTGTCGTACGTGGTCAAGCTGACCGAAGGCGCGGCCAACCGCACCATGGACCTGGTCGAGGAAAGCACCCCGGTGCTCAACGACCTGGCAAGCGAGGCCAAGGCCTTGAGTACCGACTGGCAACGCTTCATGCGCCGCGAAGTGGCTGCGCCGGAATTCCGTGATCTGGTCAAGCGTGTCGACAGTTTCCTGACGCACAGCGCCGAAGGTAACCGCAAGGTCGCCGGCCACCTCAACGACATTTTGCTGGCTCAGGACTATCAGGACCTGACCGGCCAGGTGATCAAACGCGTTACCAGCCTGGTAACCGAAGTGGAAAGCAACCTGCTGAAACTGGTGCTGATGGCCAGCCAAGTTGATCGTTTTGCAGGCATTCAGCATGACCACGATCAATTGCGCGCAGAAAAAGATCGAGAAAAACATCCGACTCGGGGTGAAGGTCCGCAGATTCATGCCGATAAGCGTGAAGACGTCGTGTCCGGTCAGGACGATGTCGATGATCTGCTGTCCAGCCTGGGTTTTTAAGGAGCACGTTTGATGAGCTTCGGCGCCGATGAAGAAATCCTCCAGGATTTCCTGGTAGAAGCCGGCGAAATTCTTGAGCAACTGTCCGAGCAACTGGTCGAGCTGGAAAGCCGGCCCGACGATGCCGACCTGCTCAATGCGATCTTTCGCGGTTTCCACACTGTAAAAGGGGGCGCCGGCTTCCTCCAGCTGAACGAGCTGGTGGAGTGCTGCCATATCGCCGAGAACGTGTTCGACGTCCTGCGCAAAGGTGAGCGCCGGGTCGATGCGGAACTGATGGATGTGGTGCTCGAGGCACTGGATACGGTCAACAGCATGTTTGGCCAGGTGCGCGAGCGTACCGAGGTCACGCCCGCCACCCCTGAGTTGCTGGCCGCGTTGTCGCGCCTGGCCGAACCTGGTGGGGCCGAAGCTGTTGCAGCGCCGGCGCCCGTTGCCGAGGTGGCGGTTGCGGAGCCGGCAGAGGCCGAGGAGCAACAGCAGGACATCACCGACAGCGAGTTCGAGCAGCTGCTCGATTCGCTCGATGCGGTCAAGGCGCAAGCGGCGGCCGATGAACAGATGCAGGGCGAGGCCGTCAGTGGTGCTGGTGACGAAATCACCGACGCCGAGTTCGAATCGCTGCTCGACCAGTTGCACGGCAAAGGCCAGTTCAGTGCCGAGGTTGCTGTGCCGCCGGCTGCCGTCAGCGCCGAAGCGCTCAGTGACGAAATCACCGACGCCGAATTCGAATCGCTGCTCGACCAGCTGCATGGCAAGGGTACTTTCCAGGCTGACGCCTTGCCTGCCGTCAAGGCGCCGGCGCCTGCCGTGGCCGACAACAGCGCCACCAGCGATGAAATCAGCGAGCACGAGTTCGAGGCCCTGCTGGACCAGTTGCATGGCAAGGGCAAGTTCGGTGGTGACGTTGCCGCTGTCGAGACGCCGGCTGCGGCCAAGGTGCAAGCGCCGGCTGCCGCCAAGGCCACCAGCCAGCCGGTGGCCAAGCCCGCCGCCGCGCCAGCGCCGGCCAGCAAACCTGCCGCAGCACCGCGCGCACCGGCGCCGACCGCCGACAAGCATGCCGTCAGCGAAGCGGAAACCACCGTGCGCGTCGATACCGCACGCCTGGACGAGATCATGAACATGGTCGGCGAACTGGTGCTGGTGCGTAACCGCCTGGTGCGCCTGGGCCTGAACAGCGGTGACGAGGCCATGTCCAAGGCCGTGTCCAACCTCGATGTGGTCACCGCCGACCTGCAGACCGCGGTGATGAAAACCCGCATGCAGCCGATCAAGAAAGTCTTCGGCCGCTTCCCACGGCTGGTTCGCGACCTGGCTCGCCAACTGAAGAAAGAGATCAACCTGGAGCTGGTCGGCGAAGAGACCGACCTGGACAAGAACCTGGTCGAGGCCCTGGCCGACCCGCTGGTGCACTTGGTGCGCAACGCTGTCGACCACGGTATCGAGATGCCCGATGAGCGTGAAGCTTCCGGCAAGGCGCGCACTGGCCGCGTAGTGCTGTCGGCCGAACAGGAAGGCGACCACATCCTGTTGTCGATCTCGGACGACGGCAAGGGCATGGACCCCAACATCCTGCGTGCCAAGGCCGTGGAAAAGGGCCTGATGGACAAGGACGCCGCCGAGCGGTTGAGCGAGTCGGACTGCTACAACCTGATCTTCGCCCCAGGCTTCTCGACCAAGACTGAGATTTCCGACGTGTCCGGCCGTGGCGTGGGCATGGACGTGGTGAAGACCAAGATTTCCCAGCTCAACGGTTCGATCAACATCTTCTCGGCCAAGGGCCAGGGCTCGAAGATCGTCATCAAGGTGCCGTTGACCCTGGCGATCATGCCCACCCTGATGGTGATGCTGGGCAACCAGGCGTTTGCTTTCCCGCTGGTCAACGTCAATGAGATCTTCCACCTCGACCTGTCGCGCACCAACGTGGTCGACGGCCAGGAAGTGGTGATCGTGCGCGACAAGGCGCTGCCGCTGTTCTACCTCAAGCGCTGGCTGGTCCAGGGCCAGGTGCACGAAGAGCAGCACGAGGGCCATGTGGTGATCCTGTCGGTCGGCACCCAACGCATCGGCTTTGTCGTCGATCAACTGGTGGGCCAGGAAGAAGTGGTAATCAAGCCACTGGGCAAGATGTTGCAGGGCACCCCGGGCATGTCCGGGGCCACCATCACTGGCGACGGTCGCATTGCGTTGATTCTCGACGTCCCGAGCATGCTCAAGCGTTACGCCGCGCGGCGTATTTGATTTCGGTGGCGCACCCTGGCGGGTTGCGCCGCCTAATGGAGTGTTTATGGCAGTCAAGGTCCTGGTGGTGGATGATTCCGGTTTCTTCCGCCGCCGCGTCTCGGAAATCCTCTCGGCGGATCCGACGATCCAGGTAGTGGGTACCGCGACCAACGGCAAGGAAGCAATCGACCAGGCGCTGGCGCTCAAGCCCGATGTCATCACCATGGACTACGAAATGCCCATGATGGATGGCATCACTGCTGTGCGGCACATCATGCAGCGCTGCCCGACGCCCGTATTGATGTTCTCGTCGTTGACCCATGAGGGCGCCCGCGTGACCCTTGACGCGCTGGACGCCGGCGCGGTGGATTACCTGCCGAAAAACTTCGAAGACATCTCGCGCAACCCCGACAAGGTCAAGCAACTGCTGTGCGAAAAGGTGCATACCATTTCCCGCAGCAACCGCCGTATTGGCAGCTATGCCAGAACGGCCCCGGTCGCCGCGCCTGCGCCTGCCAGTAGCCACGCGCCCGCCAGCACCTTCACCAGCCCGGCGCAGGCGCGCCCGGCTGTGCCTGCCCGTGCAGCGGCCCCGGCCCCGGCGGCCACGCACTCGACAGCGCCCAAGCGCAAGCCCTACAAACTGGTGGCTATTGGCACCTCCACGGGTGGCCCGGTGGCCCTGCAGCGGGTATTGACCCAATTGCCGGCCAATTTCCCGGCGCCGATCGTGCTGATCCAGCACATGCCGGCGGCCTTCACCAAGGCCTTTGCCGAGCGCCTGGACAAGCTGTGCCGCATCAGCGTCAAGGAGGCCGAGGACGGCGACATGCTGCGCCCTGGCCTGGCCCTGCTGGCCCCTGGTGGCAAGCAGATGATGATCGATGGCCGTGGCACGGTGAAAATCCTGCCCGGTGACGAGCGCCTGAACTACAAACCCTGCGTGGACATCACGTTCGGTTCGGCGGCCAAGTCGTATGGTGACAAGGTGTTGTCGGTGGTGCTCACCGGCATGGGCGCCGATGGCCGCGAAGGCGCGCGCCTGCTCAAGCAGGGGGGCAGCACGGTGTGGGCCCAGGATGAAGCCAGCTGCGTGATTTATGGCATGCCCATGGCCATCGTCAAGGCCAACCTGGCCGATGCGGTGTACAGCCTGGACGAAATCGGCAAGCACCTGGTGGAGGCGTGCGTCTGATGGATGTCCTCAGCCTGATCGGCCTGATCCTCGCGTTTGTTGCCATCGTCGGGGGCAACTTCCTCGAAGGCGGCCATGTCGGTGCCCTGATCAATGGCCCGGCGGCACTGATCGTGCTGGGCGGCACCCTGGCGGCGGCGTTGCTGCAGTCGCCACTGTCGTCGTTCAAGCGCGCCTTGCAGATTTTGCGCTGGATTCTCTTTCCGCCACGGGTTGACCTGGCGGGCGGTATCGATCGCGTGGTGAACTGGAGCTTGACCGCGCGCAAGGAAGGCCTGCTCGGCCTGGAAAGCGTGGCCGACAGCGAGCCCGACCCGTATGCGCGCAAGGGCCTGCAGCTGCTGGTGGATGGCGCCGAGCCAGAAGCCATCCGCAGCATTCTTGAAGTCGACTTTCTGACCCAGGAAGCCCGTGACATCCAGGCTGCCAAGGTGTTCGAGAGCATGGGCGGCTACGCGCCAACCATCGGCATCATCGGTGCGGTGATGGGCCTTATCCACGTGATGGGCAACCTGGCTGACCCGTCCCAGCTGGGCAACGGTATTGCCGTGGCCTTCGTCGCCACTATCTACGGCGTGGCCAGCGCCAACCTGATCCTGCTGCCGATTGCCAACAAGCTCAAGGCCAACGTGATGCGCCAGTCGCGCTACCGCGAGATGCTGCTCGAAGGCTTGTTGTCGATTGCCGAGGGTGAAAACCCGCGCTCGATCGAGCTGAAGCTGCAAGGCTTCATGGAGTAACCATGCGTCGCCGTCGTCATACCGAGGAACACGAAAACCACGAGCGCTGGTTGGTGTCTTACGCCGACTTCATTACTTTGCTATTCGCCTTTTTCGTGGTGATGTACTCGATTTCCTCGATCAACGAGGGCAAGTACAAGGTCATTTCCCAGGCCTTGCTTGGTGTCTTCAATGACCCCGAGCGCAGCATGAAGCCGATCCCCATTGGCGATGAACAGCCATTGAGCGTGCGCCCGGCAGAGCCACTGGTGAAAGACAGCGAGCAGACCGAGGCGGGCCTGGCCGCGACCAATGTCGACCCGTTGAAAACCATCAGCGATGACGTGCGCGACGCTTTTGGCGACCTGATCAACAGTAACCAGATGACCGTGCGTGGCAACGAGCTGTGGATCGAGATCGAGTTGAATTCGTCGCTGTTGTTCGGCAGTGGCGATGCCATGCCCAGTGACAAGGCGTTTGCGATCATCGACAAGGTGGCCAACATTCTCAAGCCGTTCGCCAACCCGGTGCACGTCGAAGGCTTCACCGACAACCTGCCGATCCGCACCGCGCAGTACCCGACCAACTGGGAGCTGTCGTCGGCGCGGGCGGCAAGCATCGTGCGTCTGCTGGCCATGGAAGGGGTCAACCCGGCGCGCATGGCCTCGGTTGGCTATGGCGAGTACCAGCCGGTGGCCAGCAACGACACCGCGGACGGCCGCGCACGCAACCGTCGGGTGGTGCTGGTGATTTCCCGCAACCTCGAAGTGCGCCGCAGCCTGACTGGTTCGGGCAGTGCCAATGCCACGCCGGATGCCGCATTGCGCCGGGCTGGCACACAAAGTGCACCGGCAACGCCAGCAACGGTGGCGGGGCAGTAACTCGTCAATTCTCTGTCACCGCTTGACTTGTGGAAGCTGGCTTGCCGGCAAGCCAGCTTCCACGGGTCTCCGGTGTAATGAATGAGTCAAGAGTCGTCCTATGAGAGTCTGGGCAGTAGCCAATCAAAAAGGTGGCGTGGGCAAGACCACCACTACCATCGCCCTGGCCGGCCTGCTGGCCGAGGCCGGCAAGCGCGTGGTCGTCGTCGACCTCGACCCGCATGGCTCGATGACCAGCTATTTCGGGCACAACCCGGATGCCTTGGAGCACAGCTGCTACGACCTGTTCCTGAACAAGGGCGCGGTGGCCGAGGGCTTGCCTGGGCAACTGCTGCTGCCCACCAGCGACGAGCGCATTTCGCTGTTGCCGTCGAGTACCGCGCTGGCGGTGCTGGAGCGCCAGTCGCCGGGGCAGAATGGCTTGGGCCTGGTCATCGCCAAGAGTCTGGCGCAGCTGTGGCAGGATTTCGACTTTGCCCTGATCGACAGCCCCCCTTTGCTGGGCGTGCTGATGGTCAATGCCTTGGCCGCCAGCCAGCAACTGGTGATTCCGGTGCAAACCGAATTCCTGGCGGTGAAGGGCCTGGAGCGAATGGTCGGGACCTTGGCCATGGTCAACCGTTCGCGCAAGCAGGCGCTGCCGTACCAGATCGTGCCGACTTTGTTCGACCGCCGTACCCAGGCTTCGCTGGGCACGCTCAAGCAGTTGCGCGATAGCTATGGCCAGCAGGTGTGGCAGGGCTACATTCCTGTCGATACGCGCCTGCGCGATGCCAGCCGCAAAGGCGTCACTCCGTCGCAGTTCGACAGCAAGAGCCGTGGGCTGATTGCCTACCGGGCGCTGCTCAAGCACCTGCTGACCTACAAGCCTTCAGTGCAGGTGGCCTGATGACCCAGATTCGGCACACCAGCACCCGGCCACAGATGGCCCTGCAGTCATACCTCGACGGCCTGCTGCAGGAGGCCACCGAGGCCGAAGACCTGAGCGAGCCGCCGGCGGCGGATGAGTTCGCCGAGGCGGTGCGTGAGGAGCAGGTACGCGATGCCCGGCCGCTGGCCCAGCCTGAACCTGCTGAAGCCACCGTCAGCGTTGCTTCGCGGCCGTTCGCTGAACCCAGATTGGCGGTTTTGCCCAGCGTAATGCCGGTGGAAGCGCCGGTGGTGGCGGTGGTCGAGCAGGCGGTGGTGGCCGAAGCCGCTATCCCGGTGCTGGTCGAAGAGCAAGCCGTGGAACCGGCTGTACCGCTGGTCGATGTGCACCTGCCAGCACCCAACCTGCCTCTGCCCCCGGCCACCGTCGACGGTCGCCCGGTGTGGGCGGCCGAGCCGTTCGAATGCCTGCTGTTCGATGTTGCCGGCCTGACTTTGGCGGTGCCGTTGGTGTGCCTGGGCTCGATCTACACCTTGGCGGGCCAGGAGCTGACGCCCCTGTTCGGTCAACCCGACTGGTTCCTCGGCATCCTGACTTGCCAGGCAGGCAACCTGAAGGTATTGGACACCGCGCGCTGGGTAATGCCCGACCGCTACCGCGATGACTTTCGCCAGGGCCTGCAATACGTGATTTCCGTACAAGGCTACGAATGGGGGCTGGCGGTGCACCAGGTCAGCCGCTCGCTGCGCCTGGACCCGTCCGAGATCAAGTGGCGCAGCCAGCGTGGTCAGCGCCCGTGGCTGGCCGGTACCGTGATCGAACACATGTGTGCACTGCTCGACGTCGCCGCACTGGCCGAGTTGATCGCCAGCGGCGCGGTCAAGCAGATGCATGCCAAACAGAAATGACACCGAACACACCGCCAACGGCGGATTTTGAGGGTAGGGGAATGAAAAAGTCGTCTGCACAAGGTTCTGAAGATCCGATCCTGCAGTGGGTTACCTTCCGTCTGGACAACGAGTCCTACGGCATCAACGTGATGCAGGTGCAGGAAGTGCTGCGCTACACCGAGATTGCCCCGGTGCCGGGCGCGCCAAGCTATGTGCTGGGTATCATCAACCTGCGCGGCAACGTGGTGACGGTGATCGACACCCGTCAGCGTTTTGGCCTGATGCCGACTGAAGTCACCGACAATACCCGTATCGTCATCATCGAGGCTGACAAGCAGGTGGTCGGCATTCTGGTGGACAGCGTGGCCGAAGTGGTTTACCTGCGCCAGTCCGAAATCGAGACCGCGCCGAACGTGGGTAACGAAGAGTCGGCCAAGTTCATCCAGGGTGTGTGCAACAAGAATGGCGAACTGCTGATTCTGGTCGAGCTGGACAAGATGATGACCGAGGAAGAATGGTCCGAGCTGGAGAACATCTGAGTTGATTCTACAGGTTGCTGTCATCTTCCTGGCGCTGGTCTGGGCGCTGAGCCTGTGGTTCTTCCTCAACTACAGCAAGCGCCAGCGCGAGCTGGCTGCGCAGCAGGCCGAGGGCGACGCGCTGCGTGACCAGCGCATCAAGGACTTGGCCAAGCGCCTGGACGACTACCAGAACGGCACCGTGCGCATGGGCGAAGCGCTGCACGAGCTGAGCGTGACGATGGCCCCGCTGCCCGACAAGATCCAGCAACTGGAGCAGCGCGACCCCAACAACGTCACGTTTTCTCAGGCGGCCAAGCTGGTGGGGATGGGCGCCAGCGTGGCCGAGCTGACCGAAAGCTGCGGCCTGACCCAGGCCGAGGCGGAATTGATGAGCAAGCTGCATCGCAGCGGCTGATCAAACGGGCGGCCCAGGCCGCCCGTTTCGTTCAGGGGTGTTGCCGCCTTGGCATTCAGGTAGTGGCCCAGGAATGCATGCCGCCCACTTTGGCCACGCGGGAAAGTGGTGTGCGCTGGAGCTGTAAAGCCTTGAAAGCTTCCAGGTCTACGTACAGGAAGCTGTTGATGCGCGGCATCATGTACAGGTTGTGAATCTGACGCATGCAATAGAGATCTGGAAGAGCCCGGTCTATCACGGCATTGAGCATGCCGGGGCCGCACAACTCGCTTAGCCGGTTGGCATAGCGGTAGAAGCCCGCAGGGTCATCTGCCAACGTGGGGCGCAGCTGATAAAAGTCCGCGTTGACCAGGTAGCGGGCACGCATCTCTTCGCAAATCGTCAACAGTACTGGGTTACCGGCGTGGCTGCCAATCATGCTGGTATTGAACAGCGTGTTCATGCCCAGCTTCTCGTTCTGCATGGGCGGGTACAACAACAACCCGTCATCGGTGGTGACCAGGGCAACGGTATCGATGGCCGCTGTGTTCTGGGAGGTGCCGGCAGCAGTGCCTAGCAACTGGTCATCGACGTCCATGTACAACCCGCCTTCGGCGTGCAGCATCGGGTAGCGCAACACATCCGACGCTGAGGAAAAGTTGGTGGCTACACCGCCATTGCCATCGATTGCCGCTTGATACTGGGCAAAGTACGGGCTTTGTTCGAAGGCTTTGAAGAATGCCTGGTCTTCCAGGGGCAACACTTGCAACCCAGGTACTTTTGCATCCAGGTTGCGCAGGTTCTGCGCATAGGTCTCGGGGTTTGCTTTAGACAGGAATAACCGATAACGGTAAGCGCTATCGCGCAGCAATCCTGCATTGTTCGCCAGTGTATCCAGCAACGTGTCGCCAAGGGGTTTATCGCCAACCCACAGTGACGAAATGAGCTTGGGGATGGGGTGAGCGCCTTGGACGATCGGGGCCGGTAGCTGTATGGGAAATTGCACATCGATACCCAGTGCACGCAGGGATGCCATGCGCATCTGGTCGGTGACGTTACGGCCTTCGGGGTTGGCGATGCGTACGTTGCCGGTCCCGGGCTCGGCCTCGTAGTAAACCGGTGCTACCTCGTTGGTACCTTCAATGGTGATGAACAAATCGGTTTCCATGTCATACACAAGGTCGAGTTCCTCCACGTAGCCGGGTACCTCTTCCAAGTAACCGACAAGCTGATCCGTATCACCGTTGTACTTGGGATAGCGCCGTACCGAATTGGCCACTTCGGCATCAGCACCTTCCAGCGGCGCTATGTGCGCGGGGTGGTGGAAATAGGGCGCGACCTCCACTTCCGGTAAATGGGGCGGGCTTACGGGGCTCAGAGGGTATCCCCATTGCTCATTGATTTTGCGCGGGAGAACGAAGCCGTCCTCCTGAAAGCGGAACAGTGCAGTGCCTTTGACCATGACTTCAGCGGCCAAGGGGGTCGCATTCAAGAGCCCATAAGCGATATTGCCCACCCCTTGCTGCTTGTCGCGCAAGGTTTTCCCATTGATAGCCTGGTCCAGGCCAAGGGCAAGCTGTGTTATTCCGCCCAGTGCAAGCAGGGGAGCAAGCCCAGGCACCACGAATGTCAACGGCGCCACAAGATTCAGGGTGCTATTCAGGTAGCTGGCCCATCTGGATTTGTTTACCTGCGCATTGCTGGTGATGATGAAGTCGGCATCGTCGTAGCAACGTTGGCGCTGCCGCTCAGCCATGGCCTGAAACAGGTCGCCGGTAATGTCGGGGTTGTACTTGTCCGGACGGTAATTGACATAGGTACGCGGCGGCCATTTGCCGTCATCGTTGAAAAAGCCATGTTCCGCTGGCAGACGGTGGTAGAGCGGGTAGACACCCAGGCCTTCCAGCGCAGTGTCCAGGCCACTGAAATCGATGCCCTGCGGGCCGTCGGCCAAGCGGAAATGTTGTTTGAGCGCCTGGCGCCCGGCTGCGTCTCTACACCGTTCACCCATCCAGTCTTTCAATAGATTTTCGCTGGCGAACTCAAGTATTGGCGAACTGTTACCTGGTGCGTAGAGCAGGCTCAGGTCGGTCTTGCCATCGTTGATGTAGAGCAAATCGGTAGCGGCATAGCCGTAGATGCTCAGGGTGCTCAAGCGTAAACGTTTGCCGCGCGGAATCAGCTCGGCGGCGCGCCAGGCCAGTTTGCGTGCGGCATCGCTCAGGCTGCCTTCTGCGGCCTGTTTGTTGCAGGCAGCGATGAAGTTGAGCTTGCAGCACAGTCGATAGTCCGCCAGGTGTTTGTGCCAGTAGGTATCGAGCGACGCCCTGTAACGGGTGTGGAAGTCCAGTGCTTCTATATGTGCTTGCAGTGCTTCGGCGTGGATGTCGAGCAGTGTCGAGTGATCGTAACGGGCGGGCGTGGTGCGCCTGAACAGGCCATTGAACACTTGATACCAGGCGCCATTATCGTAAATGGGTTGTGGGGGTAAGTGATCGACCAGCGTGATCGGGCCATCTTCCGGCAGCTTGCCGGCCCACGGTTCTCTGAATAACCCGCCGAAGAAATTGTTGTTGGATTCGCCTTGCCAATTCGTCAGTACCGCCTGGGTAAGGCTGATACGTTGGACGACCACAGCTTGGTAGCTGGCGAAGCCATGGGGGTGAACATGCAGCGTGACAACATCGATCAGGTCAGGGTCAAGGTTCACACCCTGCCTGGTTAGCCAATCGGCAATTGCCCGTTTGGCCTCGTGGTCAGGACGGGGAAGGATAGCCAGATGATCGCGAACCCTTTGAACGCCGGCAGCATTGATGTGCGGGGTGGTCATGTCGGTCTCCGTGGTTTGGGAAAACCACAGCATTGATCGACTGATCGGCAGGGGAGCGGTAGATAGTGCTGAGCCAGAGACTCAAGCCGGCGGGCCAGGCAGAAGCGGGAGCACCTCGGTCACGTCACGCTCACCTTTTGATGAAGTGTCGAAGCCGTAGGGGACTTTGCCGCGTAACTGCCAGGCAAATGCAATGATCTCGGCAATGGTCAGGTACAACGCCTCTGGTATTTGCTCGCCCAGTTCCAGGCGTGCAAGCAGCCTCACCAGTTCGGCGTTTTCATAGATCGGCACCTCGTGCTCGCGGGCCAGGGCCAGGATGGCTTCGGCCAGCGCATCATCACCCTTGGCGCTGAGGGTAGGGGCCTGCTGGCCATCGTAGTTCAGGGCAATGGCTTGGCGTGTGTGCTTCTGACTCATGCGTTTTCATCCACCCAGCGTTGTTCTACCCGCGTACGCGGGCCTTGTGGCGGCGTGCCGGGGTGGCATTCCAGGTCGCCAACATCCAGGCCTCGTGCCAGCAGGCGCTCGCGCAGGGCACCGAGCTGGGTATCGATCAGCCGCGCGGTTGGCTCGCGCTCTGCCCACAGTTGCCCGCTCAGGCGGCCCTGGCTCAATTGTGCCTGCACCTGCATGGGCCCCAGTGGTGAAAGGTCGAAAGCCAGCTCGATACGCCACAGGGCTTGCAGCGGGTCTTGCGCTTCATGTTGGCGGTCGGCCTGCTGTTGCGGGGTTTCTTCGCGTTGCAGTTTGACCTGCAGCGGGATGAATTCCTGGCCGTGGCGGATCGGCACTTCCGTTTGCCAGGTGGTCTGCAGGTTGCCGTTTTCCAGCGTGCCGGTTTGTTGCAGGCTGCTCATGGCGTGGTTCTGCAGGCGTGAAACGGCAGCTGCAGCCAGGCGCAGCAGCTGTTGCAGGTCGCCTTCGTCCTCCAGGGCCTTGAGCAGGCGCGTGGGCAGCGGAAATGCCCCCGGCTGCGGTTTGGGGCTGACCCGTTCGAGCATGCCCAGGGCGCTGCGTGCCAGCGCCGGCATGGTCACGGCAAGGCTGGCGGGGGCCAGGTTGATGGTGCCCGTCGGGAGGGCCGGGGCCTGGCCGACCAGCCGCAGCAAGTGTGCCTTGAGGTCGGTGGCGACGCTGGCGGGGAAACCGCCCAGCAGTTTTGCTTCGAAGAAAGCACCGCTGTTGTTAAGGGCCTGGGCCACGCCCTTGGCATCGCCCAGTTGCCGGGCATCCGGCAGGCCGGCCAGCAGGCGTTCGGCGCTGGCGCGCAGGTCGCCATCGGCGCCAGGGTCGCGGGTAAGCTGTTGCAGCGCGTTGAGCAGGCCGGGCAGCGAGGCCTGGCGGTTTTGCTGGGTAAGCAACTGCTGGGCAATGCTGAGTTGGTCCTGCCTGCCGCTAAGCGGCACGAAACGCAGCGACTGGTCACCCTGCACCAGCGCGCTGAGCAGGCTGCCAATGGCCAGCGGACGCGGGCTGTCGATGCTCAGGGTGGCGCCGGCCTGGGCGCTGTTGAGCAGGCTGACCAGCGCCCGGTAGACTGTCGGTTGGCCGGGTGCCTGAGCCAGTGCCTGGTTGGTCAGCACCTTGCCTTGCAGCAGGGTGCCGACCGGCACTTTGCTGGTATCGAGTTGGGTAAGGGTGGCGACCTGGCTGGCGCTCGCCTGTTGCAGCATGATCGCCAGGCGGTTGCTTTCGGTTTGGCTGACCGTGACCTGGCTGCCTTGGGGCAGAGGCTGGCTGGCGTTGGCCTGCAGTTGGGTCTGCACACCGTTGGCCTGGATCAGGCGCAGCACCAGCTGAAACTCCTGGCCGGTTTGGCGCAACGACACGACTTCGGCCTGCGCGGTCTCGCCGGGGGCCAACAGGCCGGGCTGAGCCTGGATCAGGCGCAGCAGTTCGCCGGTCATGCCGGCCTTCATGGCTTGGCTGTTGAGCGCGGTTTGTGCGCCGAGACTATTGATTTCAGTCATGATTGTATACAACCTGTCGAGCCCGGCCTCTTGGCAGCGCGGCGGCGCGTGTAATAATGCCGAGCGCCCGTGGTTGCCAGTATAACGGCAGCGCGCCGGGTGACTTGAGACACAAGGGCTTCGGGCCGGCGTCGCCGGCGCGAAGCCCTACAAAGATAAGGCGAAACCGTGACCCTTCACCTCCAAGCCGCGGGCCTGGCCTGCGAGCGCGACTGGCGCCTGCTGTTCGAACAGCTCGATTTCGAGCTGGGCGCCGGCGACATGCTGCAGATCAGCGGCCCCAACGGCAGCGGCAAGACCAGCCTGCTGCGGCTGCTGGCCGGGCTGATGCAGCCGACCGCCGGGCAGATCCTGCTGGGCGGCAAGCCACTGGCCGAACAGCGCCATGCCCTGGCCAGCATTCTACTGTGGATTGGCCATGCCGCCGGCATCAAGGACCTGCTCACCGCCGAGGAAAACCTTACCTGGCTGTGCGCCCTGCATCAGCCGGCCAGCCGCGAAGCGATCTGGGCGGCGCTGGAGGCTGTCGGCTTGCGCGGTTTCGAAGATGTACCCTGCCATACCCTGTCGGCCGGCCAGCAGCGCCGCGTGGCCCTGGCCCGGTTGCACCTGGCTTGCCCGCCGCTGTGGATTCTCGACGAACCCTTCACTGCGCTCGACAAGCAAGGTGTGGCGCAGCTGGAAGCTCACCTGGCGGCCCACTGCGAGCAGGGCGGCACGGTGGTACTGACCACCCACCACACGCTGGAACGCAAGCCCTCCGGTTACCGTGAACTGAACCTGGGGCAATGGGCGGCATGAGTGTGTTCCTTTTGTTGCTGCGCCGCGAAGCGCGCCTGCTGTTCCGTCGCCCGGCCGAGCTGGCCAACCCGCTGGTGTTTTTCGCCATCGTCGTAGCCTTGTTCCCGCTGGCGGTCGGCCCGGAAAGCCAATTGTTGCAAACTTTGTCGCCGGGCTTGGTCTGGGTGGCAGCATTGCTGGCGGTGCTACTGTCACTGGACGGCCTGTTTCGCAGCGATTTCGAAGACGGCTCGCTGGAGCAATGGGTGCTGTCGCCACACCCGCTGGCATTGCTGGTGCTGGCCAAGGTGCTGGCGCACTGGATCTTTTCCGGGCTGGCGCTGGTATTGTTGGCGCCGTTGCTGGCGCTGATGCTGGGGCTGCCGAGCCATTGCCTGCCGGTGCTACTTGGGTCTCTGCTGTTGGGCACGCCGGTATTGAGCCTGCTGGGTGCGGTAGGCGCGGCGCTGACAGTCGGCCTTAAGCGCGGTGGTTTGTTACTGGCGTTGCTGATTCTGCCGTTGTATATCCCTGTATTGATCCTGGGCAGTGGTGCGTTGCAAGCGGCGTTGCAAAATATGCCGGCAACCGGCCACCTGCTCTGGCTCGCCAGCCTCACGGCACTGGCCGTGACCCTGGCACCCTTTGCGATAGCGGCCGGCCTGAAGATCAGCGTCGGCGAATAACGAGTCCCGGGCTCTCAAGCCCGGCAAATACCCTGGATGTACCCTGATGAAAATAAGCTGGACGTGGTTCCACAAGCTGGGCTCCCCGAAATGGTTCTATGCCATCAGCGGCCGCATGCTGCCATGGCTGGCCGGCGCTGCCGTGCTCCTGCTGCTGGTCGGTATCACCTGGGGCCTGGCCTTCGCTCCCCAGGACTACCAGCAAGGCAACAGCTTCCGCATCATCTATATCCACGTGCCGGCGGCGATGCTGGCGCAGTCCTGCTACGTGCTGCTGGCAGTGGCCGGGGTGGTGGGGCTGGTGTGGAAGATGAAACTGGCCGACGTCGCCCTGCAATGCGCCGCGCCTATCGGCGCCTGGATGACCGCCGTGGCGCTGGTGACCGGCGCCATCTGGGGTAAGCCGACCTGGGGCAGCTGGTGGGTGTGGGATGCCCGCCTTACGTCCATGCTCATCCTGCTGTTCCTGTACTTCGGCATTATTGCGCTGGGCCAGGCGATCAGTAATCGTGACAGTGCGGCCAAGGCCTGCGCGGTGCTGGCGATCGTCGGCGTGGTGAACATCCCGATCATCAAGTATTCGGTGGAGTGGTGGAACACCCTGCACCAGGGCGCCACCTTCACCCTCACCGAAAAACCGGCGATGCCTGCAGAAATGTGGCTGCCGCTGCTGTGCACGGCGCTGGGCTTCTATTGCTTCTTCGGCGCCGTGCTGTTGCTGCGCATGCGCCTTGAAGTGCTCAAGCGCGAGGCACGCGCCAGTTGGGTCAAGGATGAAGTGTTGAACAGCCTGGGGCGGAGGGCCGCACAATGAGCTTTGCCACCTTCGGTGACTTTCTCGCCATGGGCCACCATGGCCTGTACGTGTGGTCGGCCTATGGCATTTGCCTGGCGGTGCTGGCGCTGAATGTCGCCGCGCCACTGCTGGCCCGCCGTCGCTACCTGCAAGAAGAGGCGCGCCGTTTGCGCCGGGAGAACAACCAGTGAATCCGCAGCGCAAGAAACGCCTGTTGCTCATCGTCGGCCTGCTGGTCGGCGTCGGGGTTGCCGTCGGCTTTGCCTTGAGCGCATTGCAGCAGAACATCAACCTGTTCTACACACCGACCCAGATCGCCAACGGCGAAGCACCGCTGGACACGCGCATCCGCGCTGGCGGCATGGTCGAGAAAGGCTCGGTGCAACGTTCGTCCGACTCACTGGACGTGCGCTTCGTGGTCACCGACTTCAACAAGTCGGTGCCGATCACCTACCGTGGCATCCTGCCCGACCTGTTCCGTGAAGGGCAGGGCATTGTCGCCCTTGGCAAGGTCAACGCCGACGGCGTGGTGGTGGCCGATGAAGTGCTGGCCAAGCACGACGAGAAGTACATGCCGCCCGAGGTGAGCAAAGCCCTGAAAGAAAGCGGCCAGGCCGCCACGGGCGGGGAGGCCAAGCCATGAACGCCGCGTTGGTGATCCCCGAACTGGGCCAGTTGGCGATGATCCTGGCCATTTGCTTTGCCGCTGTGCAGGCCAGTGTGCCGCTGCTCGGTGCCTGGCGTGGCGACAGCCTATGGATGAGCCTGGCACGGCCGGCGGCGTGGGGGCAGTTTGCCTTCCTGGCGTTCGCCTTCGCCTGCCTGACCCATGCCTTCATGACCGATAACTTCTCGGTCGCCTATGTAGCCAGCAACTCCAACAGCGCCTTGCCCTGGTACTACAAGTTCAGCGCGGTGTGGGGTGCCCACGAAGGCTCGTTGCTGTTGTGGGCATTGATCCTCGGCGGCTGGACCTTTGCCGTGTCGGTGTTTTCGCGGCAGTTGCCGCAGGTGATGCTGGCCCGCGTGCTGGCGGTCATGGGCATGATCAGCGTGGGCTTCCTGAGCTTCCTGATCATTACCTCCAACCCGTTCCAGCGCCTGCTGCCGCAGGTGCCGACCGATGGCCGTGACCTCAACCCGCTGCTGCAGGACTTTGGCCTGATCGTTCACCCGCCGATGCTGTACATGGGCTACGTGGGCTTTTCGGTGGCCTTCGCCTTCGCCATTGCCGCCTTGCTCGGCGGCCGCCTCGACGCCGCCTGGGCGCGCTGGTCGCGGCCGTGGACCATCGTCGCCTGGGCCTTCCTCGGCGTGGGTATCACCTTGGGCTCGTGGTGGGCCTATTACGAGCTGGGCTGGGGCGGCTGGTGGTTCTGGGACCCGGTGGAAAACGCCTCGTTCATGCCTTGGCTGGTGGGTACGGCGCTGATCCACTCGCTTGCAGTGACCGAAAAGCGCGGGGTGTTCAAGAGCTGGACCGTGCTGCTGGCAATTGCCGCATTCTCGCTGAGCCTGTTGGGTACCTTCCTGGTGCGCTCGGGCGTGCTGACCTCGGTGCACGCATTTGCCGCCGACCCGTCGCGGGGCATTTTCATCCTGATTTTCCTGCTGTTCGTGGTCGGTGGTTCGCTCACCCTGTTCGCCCTGCGCGCACCGGTGGTCAAGAGCCAGGTCGGGTTCGCCCTGTGGTCGCGGGAAACGCTGCTGTTGGCCAACAACCTGGTACTGGTGGTGGCGGCTTCGATGATTCTGCTCGGCACCCTGTACCCGCTGGTACTCGATGCGTTGACGGGGGCCAAGCTGTCGGTCGGCCCGCCGTACTTCGATGCCTTGTTCCTGCCGCTGATGGCGCTGCTGATGGTAGTGCTGAGCATTGGCGTGGTCGTGCGCTGGAAGGACACCCCGGGCAAATGGCTGGTCAGCATGATGACCCCGGTGCTGATCGGCAGCGCCATCCTTGCCCCGGTTGCCGGCTTCATCGTCGACGACTTCGACTGGCCGACCCTGACGGCCTTCGCCCTGGCTGCCTGGGTGGTGCTCGGCGGGCTGCGTGACATTCTTGACAAGACCCGCCACAAGGGCCTGGTCAAGGGGCTGCCCGGCCTGGGCCGCAGCTACTGGGGCATGCAACTGGCCCACCTGGGCCTGGCGGTGTGCGCGCTGGGCGTGGTGCTGTCGAGCAACAACAGCGCCGAACGCGACCTGCGAATGGCGCCGGGCGAAAGCGTGGAGCTGGGTGGTTACCACTTCCTGTTCCAGGGCGCCAAGCACTTCGAAGGGCCGAACTTCATCTCTGACAAGGGCACCATCGTGGTCAGCCGCAATGGCCGTGAAGTGACCACCTTGCACCCAGAGAAGCGCCTGTACACCGTGCAGCAGTCGATGATGACCGAAGCAGGCATCGACGCTGGCTTTACCCGCGACCTGTACGTCGCCCTTGGTGAGCCGCTGGAGAACGGCGCCTGGGCCGTGCGTGTGCATATCAAGCCTTATGTCCGCTGGATCTGGCTGGGCGGTCTGTTGACCGGCCTGGGCGGGTTGCTGGCGGCCCTCGACCGGCGCTACCGCGTCAAGGTCAAGACCCGGGTACGCGATGCCCTGGGCGTGTCTGGAGCAGCTGCATGAAGCGTTGGATCATGGTAGTCCCCCTGGCGGTGTTTCTGCTGGTGGCGGTGTTCCTCTACAAGGGGTTGTTCCTCAAGCCCGACGAGTTGCCCTCGGCAATGATCGGCAAACCGTTCCCGGTGTTTTCCCTGGCCTCGACTCAGGGCGACCGTACGCTGACCCAGGCTGACTTGCAGGGGCGCCCGGCGTTGGTCAACGTGTGGGCCACCTGGTGCCCGTCGTGCAAGGTCGAGCACCCGTACCTGAACCAGCTGGCCCAGCAGGGTGTGGTGATCCACGGGGTCAACTACAAGGACGACAATGCCGCCGCGCAGAAATGGCTGGCCGAGTTCCACAACCCCTACCAGCTGGATATCCGTGACGAGCAAGGCAGCCTGGGCCTGGACCTGGGGGTGTACGGCGCGCCGGAAACCTTCCTGATCGATGCCAAGGGCATCATCCGTTACAAGCACGTGGGCATTGTCGATGCCACCGTATGGCGTGAGCAGCTGGCGCCGCTGTACCAAGGCCTGGTCGACGAGGCCAAGCCATGAAGCGTTGGCTGGCAGCTGCCGTACTGGGCATGAGCCTGGCCGGCGTGGCCAAGGCGGCCATCGACACCTACCAGTTTCGCGACGAGGCCGAGCGCGAGCGCTACCAGCAATTGACCAAGGAACTGCGCTGCCCCAAGTGCCAGAACCAGGACATTGCCGACTCCAACGCACCGATTGCCGCTGACCTGCGCCGGGAAATCTTCCGCATGCTTGGTGAAGGCCAGAGCAACCAGCAGATCGTCGACTTCATGGTCGACCGCTATGGCGACTTCGTGCGCTACAAGCCTGCGCTGAGCGGGCGTACCTGGCTGCTGTGGTTCGGCCCGGGGATTTTGCTGGCCGGTGGCTTCGTGGTGTTGGCGGTGATCGTTCGCCGGCGCCGTGGTGCGGCTGTGCAGGGCGCCAATGAGTTGTCTGCCGAAGAACGCGAGCGTCTCGCCAAACTGCTGGAAAAAGAACAGACCCATGATTGAATTCTGGCTTAGCGCGGGCCTGCTGCTGCTCGCTGCCCTCAGCTTTTTGCTGATCCCGATCCTGCGTGGCCGTCGTCGCCAGCAGGAAGAAGACCGCACGGCCCTGAACGTGGCCCTGTACCAGGAGCGTATTGCCGAACTGGCTGCCCAGCAGGCTGCCGGTGTGCTCGACGAGGCGCAGTTGACCAAGGGCCGTGACGAGGCAGCCCGCGAGCTGCTGGCCGACACCGAGGGCGCCGAGGCCCCACGCCAGGGCCATCTTGGCAAGGCCCTGCCGCTGCTGGCTGCCGTGCTGGTACCGCTGATGGCGCTGGGGTTGTACCTGCACTTCGGTGCAGCCGACAAGGTGGCGCTGACCCAGGAATTCGCCGAGGCGCCGAAGTCGATGGAAGAAATGACCACACGCCTGGAGCGTGTGGTGCAGGCTCAGCCGGATTCGGCCGAGGCCCTGTATTTCCTCGGTCGGGCCTACATGGCCGAGCAGCGCCCGGCCGATGCCGCGCGTACCTTCGAGCGAGCAGTGGCGCTGGCGGGTCGCCAGCCCGAACTGCTCGGGCAGTGGGCCCAGGCCTTGTACTTCGCCGCCGACAAGCAGTGGAGCCCGCAGGTACAGGCGCTGACGGACGAAGCGCTGAAGGCCGACCCCAATGAGGTCACCAGCCTGGGCCTGCGCGGTATCGCTGCCTTCGAAGGTGAGCGCTATCAGGAAGCCATAGACTACTGGAAGCGCTTGCTGGCGCAGTTGCCGGAGGGGGATACATCGCGCGCGGCCCTGCAGGGCGGTATCGACCGCGCCGCCGAGCGGCTGGGCGCAGCGCCAGCACAGGCTGCCGAGCCTGCGCCTGTGGCGGCTCGCCTGAAAGTACGTGTGGAACTGGCGGCGGCGCTTAAGGACAAGGTCAAGCCGGACGACACGGTGTTCATTTTCGCGCGCGCCAGCAATGGCCCACCGATGCCGCTGGCAGCCAAGCGGGTGACCGTGGCGCAGTTGCCGATCGAAGTGGAATTGTCGGATGCTGACGCAATGATGCCGCAGATGAAACTGTCGCAATTTGCCGAAGTCCAACTGGTTGCACGTGTTTCGCGCGCTGGCCAGCCTACTCACGGCGAGTGGATTGGCCAGGGCGTACCGCTGCCAAGCGCTACTCAGGCCACCCAGCGCCTGACCATCGACAGCCCCGACCAGTAAGAGAGCAATCCCATGCACAGCACCGTCCGCCTGACCCTGATTACCCTGGCCCTGGGTTTGTCTGCGTGTACGGTGCATCAGCCGTATGAGCAGCCCGCGCCACCGATCGAGCGTTTGCCGCCGCAGGGGCCGGTGGTCAAGCCGTTGCCGGGCGGGCAGCCCTCTACTCAGCCGAGCAAGCCGGCGGCGATACCCAAGCCAATGCCGCGCACCTCGGCCAGTTTTGCGCCACCGCCTGGTGGGGCCAGCCACTGGGACCCCAAGCTTGGGGTATATGTATTGGAGAAACAGCCCAATACCTTTTACCGGCAGCGCACCTACTACCGGTTTGACAATGGCTGGAGCTGGTCGCTGAGCCCGAATGGGCCTTGGCAGGAAACTGACAGCAGTGGTGTGCCGGGAGGCTTGGGGCGAGCATTCGCGCAGTAATGAGCGCTTTGGGGCTCATGACACACCCTACCGATACAGTACAGTTTGTCGCGCAATTACCCATTGACTGTACTGCACAGTAGTTCCGCATAATGCCCCTTCATATTGGGAGGTGGCATGCGCAAGACAGTCCTGGTACTGGTAGAAACCGTCGATGATTACCTACCCATGCTGGAGCAGGCCGGTTACCGCCTGATCCGTGCCCCCTCACCGCGACTGCGGGCCGAGGCCATTGAGCGTCACGCCGATGACATCGATGCCGTGCTCACCCGTGGGCCACTGGGGCTGACTGCCGCCGAAATCGACGCATTACCCAAGTTGCAGATCATCTGCGTGATCGGTGCCGGCTACGAGCAGGTCGACCTGGCTGCCGCCGCAGCCCGCGGCATCACCGTTACCAACGGTGCCGGGGCCAATGCCGCTGCCGTCGCCGACCACACCCTGGCTTTGCTGCTGGCGCTGCTGCGCAACATTCCCCGTGGCGATGCCAGTACCCGGCGCGGGGAATGGAACCGAGTGATCAGCCCTTCGGTGAGTGGCAAACGCCTGGGCATTCTGGGCCTTGGCGCAGTGGGGCTGGCAATCGCCAAGCGTGCTCACCTGGGCTTCGACATGCCCATCAGCTACCACAGCCGCACGCCACGCCAGGATGTGCCTTACACCTGGTACGACAGCCCGCGACACCTGGCCGAGGCCGTCGACATTCTGGTCGTTGCCACCCCGGGTGGTGCCAACACTCGGCATCTGGTCCATGCGCAGGTGTTGGAGGCTTTGGGGGCTGAGGGCTATCTGGTGAACATCGCCCGTGCCAGCGTGGTCGACACGCAGGCCCTGATTACCGCATTGCAGCATGGCCAGCTGGCTGGCGCCGCGCTGGACGTATTCGACGACGAACCGGCAGTGCCCGATGCCCTCAAGGCCTTGGCCAACACCGTGCTCACACCCCATGTGGCCGGCCAGTCGCCGGAAGCCGCACGCGACACAGTGGCACTGGTGCTGCGCAACCTGCAGGCGTTCTTTGCCGGTGAGCCGGTATTGACCCCGGTACGCTCGTAACCTTTTCCAGTTAACTGCCTGGCAGCGCCCAGGCAACCAGGAGTGTGTGCATGCAACTCGAAATCTTCCAGGTCGATGCCTTTTCCGCTGAACCGTTCGGTGGCAACCCGGCCGCAGTGATCCCGCTGCAAGGCTGGCTGCCGGACGATGTACTGCAGCGCATTGCCGAAGAAAACAACCTGTCGGAAACCGCCTACTTCGTGCGCAATGGCGAAACGTTCGACCTGCGCTGGTTTACCCCGACCGTGGAAGTCGACCTGTGCGGCCATGCCACCCTGGCCTCGGCCTATGTGCTGTTCGAGCAACTGGGTGAGCAGACGCAGGTGCTGCGCTTCAATACCCGCAGTGGCGAACTGCGCGTCAGCCGTGGCGCTGACGGGCTGCTGGCCATGGACTTCCCGGCTAAGCAACCGGAAGCCGTGGACATCCCGGCGGGCCTGTTGCAGGCATTGGGCCTGAACGCGGCACAGGCGCTGTATCGCAGCGACGATTATGTGGTGGTGATCGATGACGCTTTGCTGCTCGATACACTGAAACCAGACTTCGTTGCGTTGTCGGCATTCGACGTGCGCGGTATTGCCGTGACTGCGCCAGGGCGTGGCTTTGATTTCGTCACCCGCTGGTTTGGCCCACGGGTTGGCGTGAATGAAGACCCGGTAACCGGGTCTGCGCACACCTCGCTGGCGCCGGTTTGGGCCGAAAGATTGGGCAAGAGCGTGCTGGGCTGCGAGCAAGGCGGGGCACGCAAAGGGCAGCTGCAGTGCGAAGTGCCGGGCAATGGTCGAGTGATCATCAGTGGGCGGGCGGCGTTGTACCTGCGTGGTACTGTCTATATTTAACACGCTGTCACCGTCCCTTGTAGGCGCGGCACAAGGCCGCGCCTACAAGGCCCATCTTCCGCTCAAGGAACTACCCATGGCCAAGGAAAAACAAGGCACCTGCCTGTGCGGCGCTACCCGGCTCACGGTCACCGTCGACAACACCCATATCAGCGCCTGCCATTGCAGCATGTGCCGTAAGTGGACCGGGGGGCCATTGCTGGTGGTGCACTGCAGCCAACCTCCGCTGATCGAAGGGCGTGCGCCCAGCGTCTACGATTCGTCCGATTGGGCCCAGCGTGGTTTCTGTGGCCGGTGCGGCACGCACCTTTACTACCGGCTCAAGGCCAACGACTTCCACGCCGTGCCGGTCGGCCTGCTCGATGGCGACCAAGAGTGGGATTTCGACCTGCAGATCTTCGTCGAGGAAAAACCGTCCTGGTATTGCTTCGCCAACCAGACCAAGGAACTCACCGGCCAGGAGGTACTTGAGCAGTACAGCTGATTCAGGCCTGTGCCAGCAGCCACTCGGCAAACACCTGTGCGGCGGGTGAGGGCAAAGCCTGGCGGTCGTGCACCAGGTAGTCGGCCTGACCGGTGCGTACTTCAAAATCGCACACCTGGCGGATCAGGCCGCTGTTGATGCGTTCACGGGCCATGGACTCCCAACCCAGGCCCACGCCCATTCCTTGCATGACCGCGTCGAACACCAAGTTCACCTGGTTGAAGGTGAGCGCATCGGCGGGTGCCTGATAGCGCTGGCCAAAATGGGCGAACCAGTCGTGCCAGTCCAGGCAGTTCCAGGCCGAGGCATCGAGCTGGATCAGTGGCATGGCCTGCAGCGCCGCCAGGCTGTCGACCTGGCTGATGTCCCAGCGGCTGCTGGCAATCGGGTAGATCACTTCATCGAACAGCTTGCTGGCTTGCAGCGAACGCCAGCGGCCATGCCCGTAGAGAATACCGAAGTCGTAATCGGCAACCAGGCTCTCGTTGATGTCGTTGCTGGCATGGATGTTCACCGTAAGCCCAGGGTGCTGTTCGTTGAAGCGCAGCAGGCGCGGGAACAACCAGTATTGCGCCACGGCATGGGTGCAGATGACGCTGACATGGCGGTTGCCATGGCCGCTTTTCAAGCGCTGGACGTTGGCCAGCAGCTTGTCCAGCATCGGCTCGACCACATCATGGAAGTGCTCGCCAGCGGTGGTCAGCGTAATGCCGCGGGCGCGGCGTTCGAACAGCTGGGTGCCGAGCTGGTCTTCGAGCAAGCGAATCTGCTTGGATACCGCGCTCTGAGTCAGGTAAAGCTCGCCGGCGGCACGGGTGAAACTGCCAGTACGGGCCACAGCCTCGAAGGCGATCAGGGTATCGAGCGGGGGTAGGTGGCGGCTGTAGCGGCTCATGGTTGGCTCCGTGCAAGGTCGTGGCGGCGCCACCTGGCAACATCTTAATGAGCGCGCTGGCATTCCTCCAGGGAATGCAGCGATGCGAATTCATCTTTTGCCCGATACCCTGCGCACAGGTAGCCTGCGTTCATCTTCAAACCAGGAGCTGACACGTGAAACGCGGGGTGATGTACGCCGGCATGGCCGGTGCGTTATGGGGCATGGTGCTGATGGTTCCCGAGCTGCTGCCCGAGTTCAATCCGATGTTGCTGAGCAGCGTGCGCTACCTGATGGTGGGCGTGATCTCGCTGCTGCTGGCCCTGCCCATGGCGCGCCAGTTGCGCCAACTGACCGCAGGTGATGCGTGGATGCTGTTGCGCCTGGCGGTGATCGGCAACCTGGTGTACTTCGTGTGCCTGGTGGCGGCGATCCAGCGCCTGGGTGTAGCCCCGGCCTCGTTGATCGTCGGCGTGTTGCCGCTGACCATCACCCTGTACGGCCGCAATGACAGCGGCGCGGTGCCCCTGGCGCGGCTGGTCGGCCCGCTGGCGCTGATCCTTGCCGGTATGCTGTGCATCAATCTGCAAACCTTCGCCTTCGCCCCCGGCGATATCGGCGACAAGCTGATGGGCCTGTTCTACGCGCTGGCCGCCCTGGCGTGCTGGACCTGGTACGCCGTGCAGAACAGCCGTTACCTGAAGCAGTGCGGCCACTTCGACAGCCACCAATGGTCGGTGTTGTGCGGGGTAATGACTGGCCTTGCCAGCCTGTTGATGGTCGCTGGCCTGGCACTGTGGCAGCCGCAACAGCTGCAGGCCGAAACGCCGATGTCACGCTGGTGGTTGTTCTGGGCGGCCAGCCTGGCCTGCGCAGTGCTCGGTTCGTGGCTTGCCATGGCGTTGTGGAACGCCGCCTCCAAGCGCCTGCCGCTGACCTTGAGTGGGCAACTGATCGTGTTTGAAACCCTGTTTGCGCTGCTGTATGCCTTTTTCTGGCGGCAGGCCGGCCCAAGCTTGCTGGAAGCGGCAGCGATCGTGCTGGTGATTGGCGGCGTGCTGTGGTCGATGCGCCAGCATGAAACCCCGCGCGAACTTGCCAAACCGCTGCATTCCTGAGAAAAGGGCGGCTTTGTTTTCAGCGTTGGAGTGTGCCCGTGAGCCAAGAACTGCAGATCATCGACCTGGTCGAGGGTGATGGCAAAACCGCCGTCAAAGGCGCCCTGATCACCACCCAGTACACCGGCTGGCTGGCCGACGGCAGTGAGTTCGATTCGTCCTGGTCGCGCGGCAAGCCGTTCCAGTGCGTGATCGGCACTGGTCGGGTGATCAAGGGCTGGGATCAAGGCTTGATGGGTATGCGGGTTGGCGGCAAGCGCAAACTGCTAGTGCCGGCGCACCTGGGTTATGGCGAGCGCAGCGTGGGCTCGATCCCACCGAATTCGGACCTGACCTTCGAGATCGAGCTGGTGGAAGTGCTGACGCGGGATGATTGAGTGATCGTATTGCAACCCGAGGTTCTTGCACCTTACACAATTGCGCAACACTTTTCCCCTAGCCTGGGCCTTGCCTAGGGAACGGCATTCACCTCCAGGGAGGAACCAAACGGGTTCAGGGCACTCTGACCCTCACTCGTTGCCAAGGATGGCATTCACTACAAGGGCGCCCTGCGACTGGCCGGGCGATGTGGCGGGTAACTCCGATTTTTATGCCACACGAGCCTGCCTTGATGAAGTTGCCAACATTCTTCCACCGTCGCCGTCACTTGCTGCTGAGCCTGGTGCTCACAGCCGTCGCTGTACCGTTGGCGCTGGAGGCTGTCGAAAGCCGGGCGCAACCGGTGGATGGCACTCAAACCTTGGTGTTCCTGCGTCATGGCGAGAAGCCAGGTGAAGGGTTGGGCCAATTGAACTGCCAAGGCCTCAACCGTGCGCTGGACCTGGCAACCGTGCTGCCCGAACGCTTCGGCAAGGCTGACTACGTGTTTGCCGCCAACCCCTCACGGCATGTCGAAGAAGGCAGCAGGGACGAAAGCTACAGCTATATCCGCCCGCTGATGACCATCACCCCCAGCGCCATTCGCCTCGGCTTGCCGGTGAACATCGACTACGGCGCCAACGACACCGATGAGCTGGCCGAAGAGTTGCTGAGCGAAAAATACCGCAATGCAACCGTCTACACCGCTTGGTCCCACGGCTACCTGCCAGAGCTGATCAACACCGTGGCGGGCAAGGCCCTGGGTGAAGAGCGGGTGATCACCGAGGATTGGAGCGGG
>NZ_BCBQ01000014.1:0-87884 GCF_001320885.1 Pseudomonas sp. NBRC 111140 | reverse complement strand
GCAGCAAGTCCTGCAGCGAAGCCGACACAAAGAAATACTCCTGGCGCAGGCGCAACTCCTGACCGGCCTCGGTACTGTCAGCCGGGTACAGCACACGCGAGATGCTCTCGGCACGCGCCACTTCGGCCACCGCCCCCAGATGGTCACCGGCGTTGAAACGCTCCAAGTGCAGCTCTTCCAACGCCCGTGCACGCCACAAGCGCAGGGTATTGACGCTGGCTCCGCGCCAGCCGACCACCGGCGTATCGTAAGCCACCGCCCGCACCGTTTCACCGGGCGACCATACCTGGCGCGGGGTACCGCTGGCATCGTGCACGGTTTCGACACTGCCGCCGAAGCTGATCGGGTAGATCACCTCGGCGCGTTCGAACTCCCAGGGGTTGCCGAAATCCAGCCAGTTTTCAGTCTGCTCCTGCTGCCAGCCATCGACCACCGCCTGCCGGAACAGCCCGTGCTCGTAGCGGATGCCGTAGCCATGGGCAGCGATACCCAAGGTAGACATGCTCTCCATGAAGCATGCAGCCAGTCGGCCCAGGCCACCATTGCCCAACGCAGCATCCGGCTCAAGCAGACGAATACGTTCAAGGTCCACATCCAGCCCTTCCAGCGCATCGCGCGCGATGTCCAACAAGCCCAAGTTGCTCAGGCTGTCGTACAGCAGGCGGCCGATGAGGAACTCCAGGGAAAGGTAGTAGACCCGTTTCTGGCTGCGCCGATAGGCCTGACGCGTATGATCCATCCAGTGATCGACCATGTGATCGCGCGCAGCCAGGGCAATGGCTTCGAACCAGTCATGGTCGAAGGCGTGCTCCGGGTCCTTGCCGACCGCGTAGGTCAGCTTGTTCAGTACAGCAGCGCGAAAATCCGCGACTTCGGCGTCACGAGCTTTAGGTTCCTGGGACATGCGGCATCCTCGGGCAAGTTGACGAAAGCGGAGGGAGATTGATGAGACTAGACCCTTCGACCGGGAGTGACAGTTACGGTTCGCAGTTTTCATGCCGACGCTGCGATTCCGGCAAAAGGTTGTTCATAAATTGAACAATTCCGGTATCATCGCGCGCCCCAAGACCGTGATCCACCCTATAAAGATGAAAACGACCCTGATCGCCGCGGCCGAAGTCGACCGCCTGGAGACCTGGCAGCGCTATACCAGCAACATGTGCCATGGCTGCCATTCGACCTGCTGCACCCTGCCGGTGGAGGTGAAGATCAAGGATCTGATCCGTATCGGCGTGGTCGACGAGTTCGAAAAAGACGAACCGCCGAAGAACGTGGCTAAACGCTTGCAGAAGGAAGGCATCATCGAGCGCTTCAACCAGAAGTCGGGGATTTTCACCCTGACCCGGATGAGCAACGATGACTGCATGTACCTGGATCGTAAAAGCCGCCTGTGCACCATTTATGACAAGCGCCCGGATACCTGCCGCAACCACCCCAAGGTCGGGCCGCGGCCGGGGTATTGTGCGTACAAGCCCAAAGTGGTTGGGCGCTGATCCTGCGTTGCATTTGAGCCCCTGGGGCTGCTTTGCAGCCTCCAAAATCTCAAGGCAAAAAAAAACGCCCCCGGCCTTTCGACCGGGGGCGTTTTCATTCAGCCTGAGCTAACTCAGTTCTTGGCTTTCTTGGCAGCGCGGGTACGCTCGCCTTCGTCCAGGATCTTCTTGCGCAGACGGATCGACTTCGGCGTCACTTCGCACAGCTCGTCGTCCTGGATGAATTCCAGGGCCTGCTCGAGGGTGTGGCGAACTGGCGGTACCAGGGCGATGACTTCGTCTTTGCCCGAAGCACGCATGTTGTCGAGCTTCTTGCCTTTGGTCGGGTTCACGCCCAGGTCGTTATCGCGGCTGTTCAGGCCGATGATCTGACCGTTGTAGATCTCCTGGCCGTGTTCAACGAACAGCTTGCCACGTGCCTGCAGGGTTTCCAGCGAGTAGGTCAGCGCCTTGCCGGTCTCGACCGAAACCAGTACACCGTTGAGGCGGCCGGACATCTGGCCCGACTTCATGGTGTCGTAGCGATCGAAGATCGAGGTCAGGATGCCTGCACCGTTGGTCAGGGTCAGGAACTGGTTACGGAAACCGATCAGACCACGGGCTGGAATGTTGTACTCCAGGCGAACACGGCCTTTGCCATCCGGAACCATGTTGGTCAGGTCGCCTTTACGCAGACCCATCTCTTCCATCACCTTGCCCTGGGATTCTTCAGGAATGTCGATGGTGACGTTCTCGAACGGCTCCTGCTTGACGCCGTCGACTTCGCGGATGATCACTTCAGGACGGCCCACAGCCATCTCGAAGCCTTCACGACGCATGGTTTCGATCAGTACCGACAGGTGCAGCTCACCACGGCCCGAAACCTTGAACTTGTCTGGGGAATCGGTTTCCTGAACGCGCAGAGCAACGTTGTACAGCAGCTCCTTGTCCAGACGGTCCTTGATGTTACGGCTGGTGACGAACTTGCCTTCTTTACCGCAGAACGGCGAGTCGTTGACCTGGAAGGTCATCGAAACGGTTGGCTCGTCAACGGTCAGCGGCTTCATCGCTTCTACCGCGTCCGGGGCGCACAGGGTGTCGGAGATGAACAGCTCGTCGAAACCGCTGATGCAGACGATGTCGCCAGCCTGGGCTTCTTCGACGTCGATGCGGTGCAGGCCATGGTGACCCATCAGCTTCAGGATACGGCCGTTACGCTTCTTGCCGTTGGTGTCGATGGCGACAACCGGGGTGTTCGGCTTGACGCGACCACGGGCGATACGGCCAACACCGATAACGCCGAGGAAGCTGTTGTAGTCCAGTGCCGAGATTTGCATCTGGAACGGGCCGTCACGGTCAACGGAAGGAGCCGGTACGTTGTCGATGATCGACTGGTACAGGGCGGTCATGTCTTCGCCCATTTCGGTGTGGTCCAGACCGGCAATGCCGTTCAGGGCCGAGGCGTAGACCACTTTGAAGTCCAGCTG
Source organism: Pseudomonas sp. NBRC 111140 (assembly GCF_001320885.1). Taxonomy (NCBI): domain Bacteria; kingdom Pseudomonadati; phylum Pseudomonadota; class Gammaproteobacteria; order Pseudomonadales; family Pseudomonadaceae; genus Pseudomonas; species Pseudomonas sp. NBRC 111140. The sequence continues at coordinate 84,925 of NZ_BCBQ01000014.1, read as the reverse complement.
CTCGTCGGTAGCGCCGAGGTTGTCGAACAGGTCGAAGATCTGGTCCAGAACCCAGTCAGGACGTGCGCCCGGACGGTCAACCTTGTTGATCACGACGATTGGCTTCAGGCCGGCTTCGAAGGCCTTCTTGGTCACGAAGCGGGTTTGCGGCATTGGGCCGTCCTGGGCGTCGACCAGCAGCAGCACGGAGTCGACCATCGACATTACACGCTCAACCTCGCCACCGAAGTCGGCGTGGCCGGGGGTGTCGACGATGTTGATGTGGTAGCCGTTCCAGTTGATGGCGGTGTTTTTCGCCAGAATGGTAATACCGCGCTCTTTTTCCTGGTCGTTGGAGTCCATGACGCGCTCGTCGTTGAGCTCGTTACGCTCCAGAGTGCCGGATTGACGCAGGAGTTTGTCGACCAGGGTGGTTTTACCATGGTCAACGTGGGCGATGATGGCGATGTTACGCAGATTTTCGATCACAAGTGTATCTCGATCAGAGGATTCGGTTGCCGCCCAGTGTAGGCGGCCAATATGTACTGTTTAAGGCTCAGCGGGCCCGGCGGTCGGGAGGGCGATGGCGGATACTGCCGCCATACAGCCCCGGCGTCTTATGTCGGACGATAAACACGCACATTGGCATGTCCCTCACTGAGCAGGTGGTGTGCGTGCAAACGGCTCATCACACCCTTGTCGCAATACAGCAAGTACTGGCGCGTGGGGTCCAGGTGCTTGAACTTGCTGTTGATGGCATAAAACGGCATGGCCTGGACTTCGATACCGTCCAGCACCAGAGGTTCGTCTTCCTGGGCATCAGGGTGACGAATGTCGATGACGATCTGCCCCGACAGAGCCTCGGTCACTTCTTCGATTTCGACGTCCTTGCCCAGCTCGTCGATCACATGGTCGATGGAGATGAGCTTGGCGCGTTCCAGGGCGCGCTCCAGCACCGCCATGTCGAACTGCTTCTCTTCATGCTCCATGCGGTGGCGCTTGGCATGGGTGGTCGGGTTCACCGAAATCACGCCGCAGTATTCTGGCATGTGCTTGGCGAAGTCGGCGGTGCCGATTTCGTTGGCCTGGTCGATGATGTCCTGCTTGTGGCTCGCCAGCAGCGGGCGCAGCACCAGCTTGTCGGTGGCCGAGTCGATGATCGACAGGTTCGGCAAGGTCTGGCTGGATACCTGGGAGATCGCCTCGCCGGTCACCAGCGCGTCGATTTCCAGGCGGTCGGCCATGTGCGCGGCACCGCGCAGCATCATGCGCTTGAGGGTCACACCCATGTAGCTGTTGTCGACCTTGTTGAGGATCTCGCCAACCACCTCTTCGAACGGCACGCTGATGAACAGCACGCGCTGGCTGCTGCCGTACTTTTTCCACAGGTAGTGGGCCACTTCCATCACGCCCAGCTCGTGGGCACGGCCGCCGAGGTTGAAGAAGCAGAAGTGGGTCATCAGGCCACGGCGCATCATCTGGTAAGCCGCCACGGTGGAGTCGAAGCCACCGGACATCAGCACCAGGGTCTGCTCCAGGGCGCCCAGCGGGTAACCGCCGATGCCCTGGTGCTGGTTGTGGATGACGTACAGGCGCTGGTCGCGGATTTCGATGCGCACCAGCACTTCAGGTTTCTTCAGCTCGATGCCGGCGGCGCCACACTGCTGGCGCAGCTGGCTGCCGACGTAACGGTCGACGTCCATCGAGGTGAAGTCATGGTGGCCACCGCGCTTGCAGCGCACGGCGAAGTGCTTGCCGGCCAGCAGGTGACCGAAGTGGTGCTTGCACTTGGCGACGATGTCGTCGAAGTCACCCAGCGGGTATTCCTCTACCTGCAGGAAGTGGGTGATACCCGGCGTGCAGGTGAGGCGCTCGATCATCTCGCGCTGGACTTTTTCGTCCTCGATGCGGGTGACCACTTCGAGATTGTCCCAGACACCATCGACCGCGAGCTCAGGATCGAGGTCCTTGAGCACGTTGCGGATGTTCTTGGCGAGCTGGCGGATGAAACGCTTGCGCACCGGCCGGCTCTTGATGGTGATTTCTGGGAAGACTTTGACGATAAGTTTCATTGGTTAACAGCGCGCGCAGGGCCTGCCGAAAATGAGGGGCGCGAATTATATCGGAAATTGCTCAGGATTTGACCAACTTTTGATCAGAAGCTTTGAGATAAATGCATGAGGCGGGTTTTGTGCCGCCTGTTCCGGCCTTTTCGCGTGCAAACCCGCGGAAAGCCCTCAAAGAAAGCACAAAGCCCAGATCGCGCACTGTATTGGTGCGCTGACACCAAAACTCGCATCTAAAGGGTGCATTTTTACCCGCCACCCCTACGCCAAATGCCCACAAACGCCCCCTTTTATCCCGCCTTCGCCATTTTCGGGCACTGGCATGCAATTTGCTCCCTTGTGAGGCAGGTAAGCTTGGCCGACTATCCGCGCCCGGCAACACCCTTTTTCCAGGGCAGCGGCCCACCGCGCTCTAGACCATCCGGAGGACAACATGTCGAAGTCGGTTCAACTCATCAAAGATCATGACGTCAAGTGGATTGATCTGCGTTTCACGGACACCAAAGGCATTCAGCACCACGTGACCATGCCGTCGCGTGATGCGCTGGACGAAGACTTCTTCGAAGTCGGCAAGATGTTCGACGGTTCCTCCATCGCTGGCTGGAAAGGCATCGAAGCCTCCGACATGATCCTGATGCCGGTCGACGACACTGCCGTCCTGGACCCGTTCACCGAAGAGCCAACCCTGATCATCACCTGCGACATCGTCGACCCGTCGAGCATGCAGGGCTACGATCGCGACCCACGCGCCATCGCCAAGCGTGCCGAAGAGTACCTGAAGAGCACCGGCATCGGTGACACCGTCTTCGCCGGCCCAGAGCCTGAGTTCTTCATCTTCGACGAAGTGAAGTTCAAGTCGGACATTTCCGGCTCGATGTTCAAGATCTTCTCCGAGCAAGGCTCGTGGATGACCGACGCTGACGTGGAAGGCGGCAACAAAGGCCACCGTCCAGGCGTGAAGGGCGGCTACTTCCCGGTTCCGCCGTTCGACCACGACCACGAAATCCGTACTGCCATGTGCAACGCACTGGAAGAAATGGGCCAGACCGTTGAAGTTCACCACCACGAAGTGGCGACTGCCGGCCAGAACGAAATCGGCGTCAAGTTCAACACCCTGGTGAAAAAGGCTGACGAAGTACAGGCGCTGAAATACGTCGTGCACAACGTTGCCGACGCCTACGGCCGTACCGCCACCTTCATGCCTAAGCCTCTGTACGGCGACAACGGCTCGGGCATGCACGTACACATGTCGATCTGGAAAGACGGCAAGAACACCTTCTCGGGTGAAGGCTATGCCGGCCTGTCCGACACCGCCCTGTACTTCATCGGCGGTATCATCAAGCACGGTAAGGCCCTGAACGGCTTCACCAACCCGTCGACCAACTCCTACAAGCGTCTGGTCCCAGGCTTCGAAGCCCCGGTAATGCTGGCCTACTCGGCTCGTAACCGTTCCGCCTCGATCCGTATTCCTTACGTCGGCAGCCCGAAAGCCCGCCGTATCGAAGCCCGCTTCCCGGACCCATCGGCCAACCCGTACCTGGCCTTCGCGGCCCTGCTGATGGCTGGCCTGGATGGCATCCAGAACAAGATCCACCCAGGCGACGCGGCCGACAAGAACCTGTACGACCTGCCACCAGAAGAAGCCAAGAACATCCCGCAAGTGTGCGGCAGCCTGAAAGAGGCTCTGGAAGAGCTGGACAAAGGCCGCGCGTTCCTGACCAAGGGCGGCGTGTTCTCCGACGACTTCATCGATGCCTTCATCGAGCTGAAGAGCGAAGAAGAAATCAAGGTCCGCACCTTCGTACACCCGCTGGAATACGAGCTGTACTACAGCTGCTGATCTGATCGGCGCCTCGTGCCGGTGACGTGATCATAACGGCCTCCCTCGGGAGGCCGTTTTCGTTTCTGCACGCCCTGCAGAAGCACCGCCACCCCGCCATCACGCTATGCTCTATCTTGGTGCACAAATTGACACCGTGCCCTCATTTGCTCCCCAATCTGGGTCAAGTTAAACGTTTCATCCAGACTTTCTGGTCCGAAGTTGCGCAGATCCAGGCCTTTATCGGCAAATTCCGCTTCTTTTCGGAGCTTTGGTTTGTTTCTTGCATTTTCTTGCCGAGAGTCTCGCACCAGCGGAACCACCCCGCGTCCGGCCCAGGCCAAAGCAGTGCCGGGCAAGCGCCAAAAGAGGTCAACGACGCCTTATGACCATCAGCGATGCACAGCACCGTCTGCTTCTGGACAACCTGACTACCGCCACGTTGCTGCTCAACGCCGAGCTGCGCCTGGAGTACATGAACCCGGCAGCGGAAATGCTGCTGGCCGTCAGTGGCCAGCGTAGCCATGGGCAGTTCATCAGCGAGCTGTTCACCGAATCGACCGAGGCACTCAGCTCGCTGCGCCAGGCGGTCGAGCAGGCGCACCCATTCACCAAGCGTGAAGCACAGCTCACTTCGCTGACCGGGCAGACCATCACCGTCGACTACGCGGTAACGCCAATCCTGCATCAGGGCCAGACCCTGCTGTTGCTCGAGGTGCACCCACGCGACCGGCTGCTGCGCATCACCAAGGAAGAGGCTCAGTTGAGCAAGCAGGAAACCACCAAGATGCTGGTGCGCGGCCTGGCCCATGAAATCAAGAACCCCCTTGGTGGCATCCGTGGCGCGGCCCAGTTGCTGGCCCGCGAACTGCCCGAGGAAGGCCTGCGCGACTACACCAACGTGATCATCGAAGAGGCCGACCGCCTGCGTAACCTGGTCGACCGCATGCTCGGCTCTAACAAGCTGCCGTCGCTTGCCATGACCAACATTCACGAAGTGCTGGAGCGAGTCTGTAGCCTGGTCGACGCCGAAAGCCAGGGCTGCATCACTTTGGTGCGCGATTACGACCCTAGCCTGCCGGACGTATTGATCGACCGCGAGCAGATGATCCAGGCCGTACTCAATATCGTACGCAACGCCATGCAGGCGATCAGTTCGCAGAATGAACTGCGGCTGGGCCGTATTACCTTGCGCAGCCGCGCCTTGCGCCAGTTCACCATCGGCCACGTGCGCCACCGCCTGGTGGCGCGGGTCGAGATCATCGACAACGGCCCGGGCATCCCGCCGGAACTGCAGGACACTCTCTTCTATCCCATGGTCAGTGGCCGCCCGGACGGCACCGGGCTGGGCCTGGCCATTACCCAGAACATCATCAGCCAGCACCAGGGCCTGATCGAGTGTGAAAGCCACGCAGGCCACACCGCCTTCTCGATCTACCTGCCCCTGGAACAAGGAGCCACCGCCTCATGAGCCGAAGTGAAACCGTATGGATCGTCGACGATGATCGCTCCATCCGCTGGGTCCTGGAAAAAGCCCTGCAACAAGAAGGCATGACCACCCAGAGCTTCGACAGCGCAGACGGTGTGATGGGGCGCCTGGCGCGCCAGCAACCGGACGTGATCATCTCCGACATTCGCATGCCTGGCGCCAGCGGCCTCGACTTGCTGGCACAGATCCGCGAACAGCACCCGCGCCTGCCGGTGATCATCATGACCGCCCATTCCGACTTGGACAGCGCGGTGGCCTCGTATCAGGGGGGGGCCTTCGAGTACCTGCCCAAGCCATTCGACGTCGACGAAGCGGTCTCGCTGGTCAAGCGCGCCAACCAGCACGCTCAGGAACAGCAGGGCCTGGATGTGCCACAGAACCTGGCGCGTACCCCGGAAATTATCGGTGAAGCCCCGGCGATGCAGGAGGTGTTCCGCGCCATCGGCCGCCTCAGCCACTCCAACATCACCGTGCTGATCAACGGCGAGTCCGGCACCGGCAAAGAGCTGGTGGCCCACGCCCTGCACCGGCACAGCCCGCGCGCGGCGTCGCCGTTCATTGCCCTGAACATGGCCGCCATCCCCAAGGACTTGATGGAATCGGAGCTGTTCGGCCATGAAAAGGGGGCCTTCACCGGCGCTGCCAACCTGCGCCGGGGCCGTTTCGAGCAGGCCGATGGCGGTACGCTGTTCCTCGACGAAATCGGTGACATGCCTGCCGACACCCAGACCCGCCTGCTGCGCGTGCTGGCCGATGGCGAGTTCTATCGTGTGGGCGGCCATGTACCGGTCAAGGTCGACGTGCGCATCATCGCCGCCACCCACCAGAACCTGGAGTCACTGGTGCAAGCCGGCAAGTTCCGTGAGGATTTGTTCCACCGCCTGAACGTGATCCGTATCCATATCCCGCGCCTGGCCGACCGCCGCGAAGACATCCCCGCGCTCGCCCGCCACTTCCTTGCCCGGGCCGCTCAGGAGCTGGCGGTCGAGCCGAAGGTCCTCAAGCCTGAGACCGAAGAGTTCATCCGCAACCTGCCCTGGCCGGGCAACGTGCGGCAGATGGAAAACACTTGCCGCTGGATCACCGTGATGGCTTCCAGCCGCGAAGTGCTGATCGGCGACCTGCCGCCCGAGCTTCTGAACCTGCCACAGGACGCCGCACCGGTGACCAACTGGGAGCAGGCCCTGCGCCAGTGGGCCGACCAGGCGTTGGCGCGCGGGCAGACCAACCTGCTGGACAGCGCAGTGCCCAGTTTTGAACGGATCATGATCGAGACGGCGCTCAAGCACACCGCCGGACGGCGCCGGGATGCGGCGCTGCTGCTGGGTTGGGGGCGTAATACCCTGACGCGCAAGATCAAGGAGCTGGGGATGAATGTGGCAGGTGGGGATGACGAGGAAGGTGACGAGCACTGAGTGCTGGGTTAACCCGTAAGATCTCTGGGGCTGCTGCGCAGCCCATCGCGACACAAGGCCGCTCCCACAGGACGCCGCTCAGTTCAGAGGCGGTGCTATCCCTGCGGGAGCGGCCTTGTGTCGGGATAGGCCTGCGAAGCAGGCCCGGCTTTTTCAGCCCCGATGCACCGATCCTGTGCCCCATGCACCGCTCAAAGGCACAAATCCCCTCAAAACCCGGCCAATTCCACCTCAAAGCCCAACATTCACGGGCTTTGCAAAACTGGCACGCCCCCTGCAATAGCTAATACATACCCAGTTTCGGGGGCCCTGGTACAGGCAGGCCGGGTGAACCCCTCTTTTATTCGCAGCATCGCCCGTTTTGGGGACCTCGGTACAGGCAGGCCGGGAAATCCCCCCTTTATACGCAGCACCCCTTTTGGGGACCCTGGTACAGGCAGGCCGGGAAATCCCCTCTTTTATTCGTGCAATTTCACCTGCACACGCCAGCGCCCGTCGTCCTCTGCACCGCTCCACTCGCCGTGCAGGGGGCGCGCGGCCACCACCGTCAGCAACAACCCTTCCTGGCTGTTCTGTACCCGCCAGCTCACCGGCTTGCCCTGCAGGCTCAGTTGCCCCTGCTGGGCCTTGCCCTGGGCCTGGAACAGCAATGCCACTGTACCTTCCACGTTCTCGCCGTGCAGCTTGGGCTCTTCGTTGAACCACAACTGCAGGCCGTCCTGCACCACTTGCACCTGCTGCAGCTCACGCTCGTCGGGCGTAGTCAGGCGACCAATCATCAGCCCCACCATCAAGCCGACAATCGCCAACGACAGCATCACCCGCGGGAAGGCCTTCGAACGCACGTCCGGTTCAGGGGTAGAATGCCCGTCATCTTCACGCTTGGAGCCGTGCATGTTTCACGTCATCCTTTTTCAACCAGAAATTCCGCCGAATACCGGCAACATCATTCGTCTGTGCGCCAACAGCGGCTGCCACCTGCACCTGATCGAACCCATCAGTTTCGAACTGGATGACAAGCGCCTGCGCCGCGCGGGGCTGGACTACCACGAGTATGCCACGCTCAAGCGCCACGAGAGCCTGGCCGGATGCCTGGAAAGCCTGGGCAACCCGCGACTGTTCGCCTTCACCACCAAGGGCTCGCACCCCTTCCACGAAGTGGCTTACCAACCGGGCGATGCGTTCCTGTTCGGGCCAGAGAGCCGCGGGTTGCCGGCCGAGGTGTTGGACAGCCTGCCGGCCGAACAACGCCTGCGCCTGCCGATGCGGCCGGGGTGCCGTAGCTTGAACCTGTCCAATACCGTGGCGGTGACGGTGTACGAGGCATGGCGGCAGAACGGGTTCGCTGGTAGCTGATCGCCCTTGCAGGCAACAAAAAAGCGCCCCTAGAGGCGCTTTTTCGATACCGGCAGAATTACTGCACGGTCGGCACTTCGCCCGCTTCCTGCATGCGCTGCATTTCTTGCGCGTACAGGGCATCGAAGTTGACAGGCGACAGCATCAGCGCCGGGAACGAACCGCGGGTCACCAGGCTGTCCAGGGTTTCACGGGCGTAAGGGAACAGGATGTTCGGGCAGAACGCGCCCAGGGTGTGGCTCATCGAAGGCGCATCGAGGTTGGCGATCAGGAAGATACCGGCCTGCTGCACTTCAGCGATGAAGGCCACTTCGTCACCGTTCTTGACGGTTACCGACAGGGTCAGCACCACCTCGTGGAAGTCGCCTTCCAGGGCTTTCTGCTTGGTGTTCAGGTCCAGCGCAACGCTCGGCTCCCAAGTCTGGCGGAAGATCTGCGGGCTTTTCGGGGCTTCGAACGACAGGTCACGCACATAGATGCGTTGCAGGGAGAACTGAGGGCTGTTGTCTTCTGCAGCAGCGCCGTTGGTCTGTTGGTCAGTCATGGCAGATCCTTATCCTAATGTTTTTGAATGCAGTGCAAATCAGGCCGCCAGCAGCGCGTCGAGCTTGCCGGCGCGCTCCAGGGCATAGAGGTCATCGCATCCACCGACATGGGTGCTGCCGATCCAGATCTGCGGCACCGACGTACGGCCGGCCTTCTGGCTCATCTCGGCGCGAACTTGCGGCTTGCCGTCCACCTTGATTTCCTCGAAGGCCACGCCCTTGCTCTCGAGCAGGTACTTGGCGCGCATGCAGTAGGGGCAGTAGTCGCTGGAATAGACGATGACGGGCTTCATATCACTTCACCAGGGGCAGGTTATCGGCTTTCCAGCTGGAAACGCCACCGCTCAGTTTGGCGGCGGTGTAGCCAGCCTTGAGCAGTTCGCGGCAGTGGGTGCCGGACTGCTGGCCCATTGCGTCGACGACGATCAGGGTCTTTTCTTTGTGCTTCTCCAGCTCGCTCATGCGGGCGGCCAGTTTGTCCTGCGGAATGTTGATCGCACCGACGATGTGACCGGCCGAATATTCCTTGGCCGGGCGAATGTCGACCACCAGGCCCTTCTCGGCATTGACCAGGGCCGTCAGCTGGCCATTGCTCAGGCTCTGGCCGCCGCGACGGATTTCGTTGATCAGCAGCAGGACCAGCAGAATGAGGAAGATCGCAACCAGGATGTAGTGATCTGTCGCGAATTGAATCAGGTGAGCAACCATCAGCGGTGTTCCAGGCGATTGAAAATGCCGGCCAGTATACACAGCCCCCCAGTGCCACCAAAGCCCGACGGGCCGGCCGGAAAGGTACCTTCATGTTGCCGCATTGGCCGCGCTGGTCAGGGAACAGGACGAATATTCGCCGCAGGTGGCGTATTTGCCCTAAAATGCGTGTCTTTATCATCTTTGAACAACCGTGAGTTTGATTGATGACGAGTACGCCCAAACCCCTGGTCCTGATCATCCTGGATGGCTTCGGCCACAGCGAAGTCCCCGAACACAACGCCATCTTTGCCGCCAATACGCCGGTCTATGATCGCCTGCGCGCTACCTTGCCGCATGGCCTCATTTCCGGCTCGGGCATGGATGTCGGCCTGCCGGACGGGCAGATGGGCAACTCCGAAGTCGGTCACATGAACCTGGGGGCCGGCCGCGTCGTCTACCAGGACTTCACCCGCGTCACCAAAGCCATCCGCGATGGCGAGTTCTTCAAAAACCCGGTGCTCACCGGTGCCGTGGACAAGGCAGCCAGTGCCGGCAAGGCCGTGCACATCCTCGGCCTGCTGTCCGATGGTGGCGTACACAGCCACCAGGACCACCTGGTGGCCATGGCCGAACTGGCTGCGCAGCGCGGAGCGGAAAAGATCTACCTGCACGCTTTCCTCGATGGCCGCGACACCCCGCCACGCAGCGCACAGTCGTCGATCGAACTGCTCGACGCCACCTTCGCCAAACTGGGCAAGGGCCGCATCGCCAGCCTGATCGGCCGCTACTACGCCATGGACCGCGATAACCGCTGGGACCGCGTCAGCGCCGCCTACAACCTGATCGTCGACAGCGCAGCCGAATACACGGCCGACACCGCCCAGGCCGGCCTGGAAGCGGCCTACGCCCGTGACGAAAGCGACGAGTTCGTCAAAGCCACGCGCATCGGCGAAGCGGTCAAGGTTGAGGACGGCGACGCCGTGGTCTTCATGAACTTCCGCGCCGACCGTGCTCGCGAGCTGTCCCGTGCGTTTGTCGAGCCGGACTTCACTGAGTTCGCCCGCGCGCGCCTGCCGAAAATGGCGGCCTACATCGGCCTGACCCAGTACTCGGCAAAAATCCCGGCACCGGCAGCCTTTGCGCCCTCCAGCCTGAACAACGTGCTGGGCGAGTACCTGGCAAAAAACGGCAAGACCCAACTGCGCATCGCCGAAACCGAGAAGTACGCCCACGTCACCTTCTTCTTTTCCGGCGGCCGCGAAGAGCCGTTCGAGGGCGAAGAGCGCATTCTGATCCCGTCGCCGAAGGTCGCCACCTATGACCTGCAGCCGGAAATGAACGCACCGCAAGTGACCGATCGCATCGTCGAAGCCATCGAGCAGCAGCGCTTCGACGTGATCGTGGTCAACTACGCCAACGGCGACATGGTCGGCCATACCGGCGTGTTCGAAGCTGCGGTCAAGGCCGTCGAAGCACTCGATACCTGCGTCGGCCGCATCGTCGATGCACTGGAGAAAGTCGGCGGCGAAGCCCTGATCACCGCCGACCACGGCAACGTCGAGCAGATGGAAGACGAATGCACCGGCCAGGCGCACACCGCGCACACCACCGAGCCGGTACCGTTCATCTATGTGGGTAAGCGCAACCTGAAAGTGCGCGACGGTGGCGTACTGGCCGACGTGGCGCCGACCATGCTGCAACTGCTGGGGCTGGAAAAGCCGGTGGAAATGACCGGTACTTCGATTCTGGTCGACGCCTGATCCCAGGCGCTGGGGCTGCCATGCAGCCCCAATGGCACATGAATTCCGGACAAACGCCCCTCTGCACCCGCAGCGAGGCGTTTTTTTTGCCGGCCCAGGCGGGCATACTAGGCCAGTCTCCATCCTTGGTACGCCAAACCCCATGCTTCGCGCCCTGATTCTCCTAGCCCTGTCTTGCCTGCTCAGCCCGGCTATTGCCGATGAGCGTGCGCAGACCCAGCAGCAACTGGACGCCACCCGCCAGGACATTGCCGAGCTCAAGAAGACGCTGGGCAAGCTCCAGGAAGAAAAGGCCGGTGTGCAAAAGGACCTCAAAGCCACCGAGACCGACATCGGCAACCTCGAAAAGCAGGTGGAGGCCCTGCAGCAAGAACTAAAAAAGACTGAAGGCGAGCTGGAGCGCCTTGATACCGAGAAAAAAAAACTCCAGAGCGCCCGCGTTGAACAACAGCGGCTGATCGCCATTCAGGCCCGTTCGGCCTACCAGAACAACGGTCGCGAGGAATACCTCAAACTGCTGCTCAACCAGCAGAACCCCGAGAAGTTCGCCCGCACCCTCACGTATTACGACTACCTGAGCAAGGCGCGCCTGGAGCAATTGCGCACCTTCAACGAGACCTTGCGCCAACTGGCCAACGTCGAGCAGGACATTGCCAGCCAGCAACAACAGCTGCTGGCCCAACGCGCTGACCTCGACAGCCGTCGCCAGGCCCTGGAAACCGAGCGCAGCAAGCGCCAGCAGGTACTGGCCAAGCTCAACAGCGATGTCAAGGACCGCGACCAGAAGCTGCAATCGCGCGAACAGGACCAGGCCGACCTGGCCAAGGTGCTTAAGACCATCGAGGAAACCCTCGCTCGCCAGGCCCGCGAAGCCGAAGAAGCACGCAAGAAGGCCCTGTTGGCGCAGCAGGAAGCGGAAAAGCGCCGCCAGCAGGAAGCGCTGGCCGCCGCCGCCGCACGCGACCGAGCCCGTGAGCCTGCAGAGCCTGTGGAGCCGCCGAAAAAAGCCCGCACCACCCTCGGCCCGCTGGTTTCCAGCGATGGCGCGAACTACGGCGGCGCTTTTTCTGCCGCGCGGGGCAAACTTCCATGGCCAGTCAATGGTCGACTGCTGGCACGCTTCGGTGATGCCCGTGGCAGCGATGCCCGTGCCAAGTGGGACGGGGTGATGATCAGCGCCAACCCAGGCACCCAGGTACGTGCGGTGCACGGCGGGCGCGTGGTATTCGCCGACTGGTTGCGCGGCGCCGGGCTTCTGGTCATTCTCGACCATGGCAACGGTTACCTGAGCCTGTACGGCCACAACCAGAGCCTGCTCAAGAGCGCCGGTGATATCGTCAAGGCTGGTGAAGCCATTTCCACCGTTGGCGACAGCGGTGGCCAGGACGCGGCAGGCTTGTACTTCGCCATTCGCCAGCAGGGTCGGCCTACCGACCCCTCGCAGTGGTGTCGGGGCTAGTCAAATTTCTACGGCGTAGCCTGAGTGCTGCGCCGATGCTCCCCAGGGAGCGCTTACAGGATCAGGAGTTCGTTCGACATGCTGCACTCGCCTCGTCTCACCCAGCTGGCCCTGTCCATCGCCCTGGCGGTCGGCGCGCCCCTGGCCACTGCCGCCGAGCCGGCCAAGGCTGCCGCAGTGCCCGCCACCGAGGTGACCGCCAAGGCACCACTGCCGTTGGAAGAACTGCGCACCTTCGCCGAGGTCATGGACCGTATCAAGGCCGCCTACGTCGAACCGGTAGACGACAAGACCCTGCTGGAAAACGCCATCAAGGGCATGCTCAGCAACCTGGACCCGCACTCGGCCTACCTTGGCCCCGAGGACTTCCAGGAGCTGCAGGAGAGCACCAGCGGCGAATTCGGCGGGCTGGGCATCGAAGTGGGCCAGGAAGATGGCTTCATCAAGGTGGTGTCGCCGATCGACGACACCCCGGCCTCACGTGCCGGCGTGCAGGCGGGTGACCTGATCGTCAAGATCAACGGTGCCCCGACACGCGGCCAGACCATGACCGAAGCGGTCGACAAGATGCGCGGCAAGGTCGGCGAAAAAATCACCCTGACCCTGGTGCGCGATGGCGGCAACCCGTTTGATGTGACCCTGGCCCGCGCGGTCATCCAGGTCAAGAGCGTGAAGAGCCAACTGCTGGAGAACGACTACGGTTACATCCGTATCACCCAGTTCCAGGTCAAGACCGGCGACGAAGTGGGCAAAGCCCTGGCCAAGCTGCGCAAGGACAACGGCAAGAAGCTGCGCGGGGTAGTGCTGGACCTGCGTAACAACCCAGGTGGCGTGCTGCAGTCGGCCGTGGAAGTGGCCGACCACTTCCTGACCAAGGGCCTGATCGTCTACACCAAGGGCCGTATCGCCAACTCCGAGCTGCGCTTCTCGGCCGACCCGGCCGACGCCAGTGAAGGCGTACCCCTGGTGGTGCTGATCAACGGTGGCAGTGCCTCGGCGTCGGAAATTGTCGCCGGCGCACTGCAGGACCAGAAGCGCGCCGTGCTGATGGGTACCGACAGCTTCGGCAAAGGCTCGGTGCAGACTGTGCTGCCGCTGGCCAACGACCGTGCCCTGAAACTCACCACCGCCTTGTACTACACCCCCAACGGCCGCTCGATCCAGGCCCAGGGCATCGTACCGGACATCGAGGTGCGCCCGGCCAAGCTCACCGCCGAAGTCGACACCGAAAACTTCAAGGAAGCCGACCTGCAGGGCCACTTGGGCAACGGCAACGGCGGCGCCGACCGCCCGACGGGCAGCAGCAAACGCAAGGAACGTCCGCAGGACGATGACTTCCAACTGAGCCAGGCGCTGAGCCTGCTCAAAGGGCTGAACATCACCTCGGGCAAATGATTCACGCGATGCGTTACCTGCTGTGTCTGTTGTTGTGCCTGTTGGCCGGGGTCGCGCAAGCGGCGCCGGCCGCCAAGGCCTACCTGAGCATCATCATCGACGACCTGGGCCAGAGCAGCGAGCGCGACAACCGCACCCTCGCCCTCCCCGGCCCAGTCACGATGGCGATCATGCCCGACACCCCCCACGCCAGCGATTTCGCCCGCCAGGCCCACAAGGCCGGCAAGACGGTGATCCTGCACATGCCCATGGACCCGGCCACCGGGCCCTACGCCTGGCACCCCGGCGCGCCATTGCCGGAACTTGCCAGCCGCTTGCAAGCCGCCCTGGCCAAAGTCCCCTACGCAGCGGGCATCAACAACCACATGGGCAGCCGCATGACGGCACAACGTGAACCCATGGCCTGGCTGATGGGCGAACTGCAGCAACGCCACCTGTTCTTCGTCGACAGCCGCACCAGCGCCGCCACCGTGGCGGCGGCCGAGGCCCAACGCATTGGCCTGGCGCACGTGTCGCGGGATGTATTCCTGGACGACGTGCGCACCCCGGAGGCCATCGCCGCCCAGTTGCAACAAGGCGTCGCGCTCGCCCGCAAGCAGGGCTCGGCTGTGCTGATCGGGCATCCCTACCCGCAGACGCTGCAAGTGCTGGAAAGCGCGATGCCTGCTCTCAAACACCAAGGCATCGAGCTGATCCCACTGCGCCAGATGATCGCCGAACGCAGTAACAAGGCGATGCCGGCACATGGCCGACAGGGCGTGTATCAGAACCGCTGAAGGCCGGTAGCACAAGCACTTGCCTGCAGTAAGTGCGCACCAGCTCTTCACTCGAAGGGAATCAGACCCTCGACATCCGCCCAGCGCAGATTACCGCGATAAATGGCCAGCAGTTCACCGGCGCTGGCAGCAGCGCGCAGCTGTGCCTCCCGCCCCAGCGTGCGCTGCGCCCACAGTTTGAGATGTCCCTTGCTGAACTGCCGCACAGGCGTGTCGGCGGCCGGGTAGTGGAAGTGTGCTTCCCATAACCCCGCACCCTTGGCCTTGCCGGGCGCGGGCACGCGTCGAATCTCGAACACATCGAGAAAATCACCGGCGCCCAGTGGCTTGCGGGTCACGGTCCGAGTGATCCGGACCTGCACCTGCTCCACCAGAAACCGGAGGCTGTTGGCCGAAGGATGGCTGGTCGAGGTGTAAGTGGAAATCAGGTAATCCCGCTGCACCGATTCCAGGCGCTCGATGTCGTCGGCCAGGCGACTGCCAAACTCGCTTTCGATGCCAGCCCGCTTCAGCAGCTTCCCAGCCTCCTCCAGCTGGCTGACATGATGGTCGATGATGGTACGGATACCAAACGGGTCTTCTGCCTTGGCATACTTGCGCACAAGACGAATCACACCATCGACCTGCTTCAGCGCGGCCCTGGCCTTACCCCTGGCGAGCCCTGCATTGACGGCTGCTTCGGTGCCTTGCTCCTCCGCCACCGCAGGACGTTGCTCAACGAACCTATCGCCGTCCTGGCGGAACGTGCGCAGCACCTGACCCGTGACATCATGCTGCTGAACAACCCGCTCGCCAGAAACCTCGACTTCCTCGCCCACTACACTGCGCCCGTCATAGGTACGCGCTATGCGCAAGGTGCCAGGGCGCTGGGCATACAGACGCGTCTTGGGCTGCGCCGGAGTCGATAGCTCAAGCTCGCGCACCACCTGCGCAAGCAGCTGTTCGGCCTGGCTGGTCAGCCTGTGCAGCACGTCCTTGTATTGCGCGACCTTGGCCTCTACCAACAGCTCGGGAGATGTTTCGGCCAGATAATCCAAGCGTGCCCGGGTGCTCTGGTAGGTATCCAAGGTACTGCTCAGTACCTGCTGTTGAGTGGTCAATGGCAGGCCGTCGGCGGTGATCAACTCTTCATGGGCGGCGCCTGCACTCTTGAGCTCGTCACCAGCCAGATAATCCAGCGCCTGAATCAATTCCCGCTCGTCCACCGGGGCCTCACGCGTCAGGCTCAGTTCACCAAGGTCCAGCAAGCTCCGCAGGCGCAAGCCGATACCGCTGAGCTTGCGGCTATCCTGCAGAAACTTCAGGACGGCACGCTTCTCCACCCTCGTATCGAGCACCGCGTCCCATAGCACGAGACCGTCGCTCTGCAAGCTCTCAATCAGCACATCCAGCACCTCGGACACTTCGATCAGATCCAGCTGCCAGCTCAGCACCTTTTCCAACTTCGCCCTGGCAAACCGATAATGATTGAGCTCTTCGGCACTCTCCGGCTTGGCGGCCATGCCATTGAGCACATCAGGCAGATCCGCCTCGTTCACCTGCATCACGGCTTCGTTGTAGAACCCCACGCCGTAATCGATCAACTCATGACGTATGATGCCCCGCTGACGGGGCAGCACAGCGAACAACGCCTGAGACGCAAAGCGCTGCTCACTCATTGAAGTCATCACGTCATCCAACCTTATGGTGCAGTCCACCATCTTCTTGAGGTCATCCAGGGAAAGCGCCTTCGCAATGGCAACTTCCCCCTGGACGCTGGCAATCCGCTCATCGAACTTCGCTGCCAGGCTCGAATCGGTGATCGACTGGGCATGCTGGCGCAGCCGATCGAGCTCTGCTTCCTTGGCCTTGACCTTGTCCTTGCTCGCCTCGAAGAAATTGCCCAGGGTGTTGCGCTCTGCAAGCAACTCGTTCTGGCGCTGGTTCAACTGCTCGAAATCGCTCTTGTTCTTCCTTTGCGCCAGCTCCAGGCGACTCTTCGGCCCGCCCCCCACCAGTCTCAGCGCGGTATCGATGCGCCAGTTTCCCTGGCCCCGGACAAGCCAGGGCCCATGCGCATCCTGCGGCCCAACGATGCGTGCAGCGCTTCCCTGCAATTCGACCTGGTAGGTATCACCGGCAAGGATGACGTATTGACGGCCCTGCACCTGATAGACCCCCAAGGCATCCGGCGACACCCCCGTCAGTTCCACGGCCGAAGCCAGACGGCGAAGCGATGTGCGCTGCTGGGAGGTCAGTACATTGACCCCCTGTGCACCTCGCCAGGAGAAATCCAGCACCTGACTGGTACGATTGGCCAGCTGAGACGCCTCGCCTTGTACGGGCATTACCGCCAGCGCGCTGTCCGTGCTGGCCATGGCAAGCCGTGGCAGTGGTTTTGTTATGCGCGTCGGCCCGACAGGGTCGACCGATGGCAAGCGTACATGCACCAACGCCATGCCCAGATTCAGCAGCGCATCCACCACCGCCGCGCTGCGCTCGAATGCGCTGCCCTCGGAGAATGCCTGCGCATCGCGCATAGCCCCCAGCACCGACTGCGCCAGCCAGGCGACCGTGGCAATCGGCCCGCGCAGCAACAGTGTGGCCACATCGAACAACAGCCAGGCGCCCTGCCGTAACAGGGCCCAACGGCTTTGGCGAGTAGAGACCGATTGCCGGCCGGCCAACTCGACCAGCAAGCGGCGATTGCCGTCGTACATCAGCCGGTCGACATCCGCTACCCAGGGCAGTTGGATTAAGGTCGGTGGATCTGCCCGGCCCGGCAACAGCGAAGTATCGATGATCGGCGCCCCCAGGTGTGGCTCGAAGAATCCGCCATGGTCGTATACCGCGCGAGCCTGGGGATCGAGCCATTGCAGGACACTTTCGCGCAGCGCCTTATTGTCGCGAACCGCCTCCATCAGCGCCTCAAAGCCCGAAAACTCGGTCAAGCCCTGCTGGCCGTACAGCGGCCGATAAAGTACCAACGAAAACGGCTCGACCGAGTGCAGCACGAACATGCCCATGACCAGATCCGGGGCCGGATGATCCACCGCACGCTGAAACGCCAGCGGCATGAGCGTGGTTCGGGGGCGCTGGGCATCCAACCGTCCGGCACAGTAGTCGACGATAGCTTGCAGACCTACCTCACTCAGCGTGCCGCCCAGCTTGGCGCTGAGGGCGCTGAACAGCAGGGAGCAGCGCCATTCGCGGGCAAAGCGGGTGACCCGCTCTGGCTGCAGGGCGGGGTCGAGCTGTTCGGATACATAGGCGGGATAGCGACCGCCGATATCGACACGCTCGACCAGTGATCGTAGATAGTCGCCGGTCAACCAGGGGGCGATCAGTTGCTCGTCACGATGCTCGATCTTCGTGATCACCGCATCGCCCAGCACGCTCAGGTTGCCGATGGCAAATTCGGTCAGCGTGATGCTGCGGGATTCGATGACGCCATCCCCAGGCCCCACACCCGCCCCTCCGGGCACGCCCCGCGCTGTGGTCAGGGTCAGCAGCAAATCGGCGGCGTAGTAGTTCGCTTCATCGGGTTGATCCAGCAGCATCTGCTGCCTGAGCTGCGCATCAGTGTAGCTGTGCAGGTCTTCGACACCCTCGAGGGCAGAGCTGCCTAGCGACTCGGCCTGCGCCAAAGCCAGCTCGAACAGCCCGCGCTGGAACGCGAATTTATCTTGTGCCTGTGCGCGGTAGAGCCCCAATGGGGTCGAAACGCCGGCCTCGTCCGCAGCGTGATAACCCGCGATGAACCACTGCGCGGGGTCGCTGGCGCTCGAATAGAAATGCTCAAGCGACGCCACATCATTGAACGTCGAAACCTGCCAGCGATCCACCTGGCCCAGCATGCGCTCAAGCAACAGGGTGCACTGCACGGAAAACACGTCGCCAGTGCATTCATGGCGGCGCCAAGTCAACGAGGTAAAACGCTGGGTCTCGGCCAACTCATCGCGCAATGCGGTGGCGAAGGCATCGTAGCCGGAAAACCCTTTGACCACCCCACTGGGGGCACACCACAGCACCTGCTCGCTTTCGTCCCACTCACCGCGCACAAGCAGTTGCGTCTGCAAAAGGTCGACGCTGTCAGCGCCATCATTCAGTTGCACCTCGACGCTGAACACCGAAGGTAGCTGCGCCCCACCCTTGAGCAGCCCCAATACGCAGTCACGTTGCTGGGCATCGAGGTCTTGCAGGGGCAGGCTTTGCAGCAGGGTCGACTTGATGACCTGCGCAAGCCAGCGATCCCGGCTAACGCCATGGAAGCCGACGGCCGCCCAATAGGCGACCTGGGCCTGGCGAAACCGCTCTGGCAGTGTCGACACCAGTCGGTTCAGCTCAGCCAGTACGCCGTCCGCAGCTACCGAGGTAAATTCCAACGGCTCGCCGGCGGTATTACGCATAACGTACGGCAGTGCAACCCGGACAGAGAAAGTTCCACCTGCCAGCCCCATCGCTTCCAACGTGCAGCCCTGGCGCAGGGCATCGAGCAAGGCATCGACCAGTGGCCGCGAAAACCAGGAATCATAAGGGCGGTACTGGCCAGTGACAGCCCCGTCGTAGGGGATATCCAGGATGACAGGGCCTGCATCCGGTAACTCGGCAGCGGCAATGCTACCTAGATGCGCAGCCAGCACTTGCAAGGCCTGCTGCGAGGCCAGCTGGCGCAGGGTCGGGCGATCAGCGAACGCCAGCGACACCGCGCGCTGGTAGTCCGGTGTGGTTCTGGTTTCGATTGGCATGCGAGGTCACCCTGGGTGATGAATGAATCACCCAGGGTGCGTTTTCGCGAAAGGCGGGAGGCACTAATTAATGCTGCACAAGTCATTCACCCGGCTCAACGATCACCTGCAGGAAACAAAAGAGGCCCGATTCCTTCGAACCGGGCCTCTGCCTCACAGCAACAGCAATCAGCTGTACACACGCCCCAGCAACTGGCGGTGGCTTTCGAACTGATCCAGCACATCACGCACGATTTGTTCGCGAGTGAAGCCCATCAGGTCGTATTCCTGGCTGCCGTCGTGCAGGTACACCTCGGCGCGGTAGAAGCGCTGCTGCACCTCCGGCTCGCCTTCGACCGGCGCCTCGCTCGGCGCGGCCAGGTAACCGTCCAGGCTGGCTTCGTAGACGAA
The DNA here is from genome assembly GCF_001320885.1 of Pseudomonas sp. NBRC 111140. Lineage (NCBI taxonomy): Bacteria > Pseudomonadati > Pseudomonadota > Gammaproteobacteria > Pseudomonadales > Pseudomonadaceae > Pseudomonas > Pseudomonas sp. NBRC 111140. Next base: position 65,059 of record NZ_BCBQ01000014.1, on the reverse strand, counting down.
GGGGTTGCCCTCTTCCATCATCACCCGCAGGCCCATCATGTTGCGCGACTGGCCAACCCGGGTTTCTACCTCGAAGCCCAGGGTCTGCAGCTGTGCGGCCGCTTCTTTCAGCGCCGGGCTGACCTGCTTGTCCATGAACCGCTGCACCACGGCCTGGGTCGGCTGCAGCTCCAGCTGGCTCAGGCGCTCGCTGAAGCCGCGGCGACCGCGGGCGGCCAGCTCGGCACGCTCCTGCTCGACTGCCACGTCCTGCTTCATGGCCTTGTACAACCCGAACATGAACAGTACCAGCACCACCGAGAACGGCAGGCCCGCCAGCACCACCATGGTCTGCATGGCCTCGAAGTTACCGGCGAACAGCAGGCCGATGGTGACCAGGGTGATAACCACCGACCAGAACACCACCATCCAGTGCGGGGCGTCTTCGTCGACCTTGCCGCCTTTGCACGACAGGTTGGCCATCATCACCGCACCGGAGTCGGCCGGGGTAAGGAACAGCACGAAGCCGACGAACACCGCCACACCAATCACGATCTTGGCTGCCGGGAAGTATTCCAGCAGTTGGTAGATCGACATCGACGGCTGTTCCAGCGCAGTCTTGCCCAGCTCCACGGCGCCCTGGTTGATCACCAAGTCCAGTGCGGTGTTGCCGAAGATCGACAGCCACGCCAAGGTGAAGCCCAGCGGGATCAACAGCACACCCATCACCAACTGGCGCACGGTGCGGCCCTTGGAGATACGGGCAATGAACATACCGACGAATGGGCCCCAGGAGATCCACCAGGCCCAATAGAACACGGTCCACAGGCCCAGCCAGCGCTCGGACTTGCCGGCTTCGCCTTCGTACACATACAGGTCGAAGGTTTTCAGCACGATGCCGTTCAGGTAGTCGCCGACGTTCTGCACGAAGCCGTTGAGCAGGTGCAGGGTTTCACCGCCCAGCAGCACGAAGATCAGCAGGCCGCTGAACAGCATGATGTTCAGGTTGGACAGGCGGCGAATGCCGTTTTCCACACCCGACACCGCAGCCACGGTGGCCACACCGGCCATGACCAGGATCACCACCAGCAGGTTGGTCTTGCTGTGGTCCATGCCGAACAGGTATTCCAGGCCCGAGGATACCTGCATCGAGCCGATACCTAGGTTGGTCACCAGGCCCAGCAGGGTGACGAACATGCCAAAGATGTCGACGGCGTTGCCGGCAGCACCCTTGACCCAACGCTCGCCGACCAGCGGGTACAGCGCCGAACGCAGGGCCAGCGGCTGGTTGTGGCGGTAGGCGAAGTAACCCACGGCCAGGCCGACCAGGGCATAGATCGCCCAGCCGTGCAGGCCCCAGTGCAGGAAGGTCAGCTGCAGGCCCTGGCGCGCGGCCTCGAGGCTGGCTGGGGTGCCTTCCGGTGGGTTGAAGTAGTGGTCCAGCGGCTCGGAAGCGCCGAAGTACAGCAGCGAAATACCGATACCAGACGAGAACAGCATGCCGGCCCAGGCGCCATAGCTGAAGTCAGGCTGGTCATCCTTGCCACCCAGCTTGAGGCTGCCGTAGTCGGAGAAGGCCAGGTAGACGACGAACAGCAAGTAGCCGCAGATGACCAGCATGTAGTACCAGCCAAAGGTACGCGTCAGCCATTTCTGGGCCACGCCCAGCACTTGGCCTGCGGTTTCGGGTACAGCGATCAGCAAGGCAGTCAGAACAAGGATCATCAGCGCGGAGGTGAAGAACACCACGCGGTTGACCCGTACCCTCTCGGCGGGGGGCTTGGTAAGTGAGGCAGAACTCATTGCACGAATGCTCCGGGCAGTACGGCTGTGGAGGCTAATCAGTCTTTCCCGAGCAATTGGTGGAATATCCCCACTGCGTCAGGTGTTATAAAAGCACCCTGGAAACCGTGATCCCGAATCGATACGTTGCAAAAAAACAGACAGGTGGCCTGCTGAAAATGCCACGCATCCGCAGAGGTGCGCGCATTCGTCACAGATCACCCCGCCCGCTCCAAGGGCCTGCCGCAGGGCCAAAAGCCGCGCGGCAGAATCTGCATTTCGCATCGCTCATGCCCGTCAACGCCTTGTATTCCGGGGGTTACGCGATTTCCTGGGGTGTCAATCCGTGCCTTCTCGACCGCCTGAAAAACTGTCAATGGCACAAATTGTCGCAGAGCTTATTCTTTATTGATTGAACGTTCAATCAAAACAAAATAGACTGGCCTTCGCCGAGTCAGCCGCCTGTCGTCTGCTCGCAGGCCTGAGGAGATAGCAAGATGCCCAAGGTCGGTATGCAACCCATCCGCCGCCAGCAGTTGATCGAAGCCACGTTGCAGGCGGTCGATCAGGTCGGTCTGGGGGACGCCAGCATTGCGCTGATTGCCCGTTTGGCCGGTGTGTCGAACGGCATCATCAGTCACTACTTTCGGGACAAGAATGGTCTGATCGCAGCGACGATGGGTTACATCATGAGCATGCTCAACGAAGGCGTTAGAGCACGTCGCCAGGCCCTGACGGACGACAGCCCGCGTGCCCACCTGAAAGTGATCATCGAGGGCAACTTCGATGCCAGCCAGGTGAACGGCCCGGCAATGAAAACCTGGTTGGCCTTTTGGGCTTCCAGCATGCACCAGCCCGATTTGCACAGGTTGCAGCGGATCAACGACCACCGCTTGTATTCCAACCTGTGCTGCCAGTTCCGCCGCACCCTGCCGCCCTACCATGCGCGCAAGGCAGCCCGCGGCCTGGCGGCCTTGATCGACGGCTTGTGGCTGCGTGGTGCCCTGTCGGGTGATGCATTCGACACCGACCAGGCAATACGGATTGCTTACGAATACATGGATCTACAACTGGCTAAACAGCACACCCTGGGCACAAACGACCAGGCCGCTGAACAAGCGCGCACGGCCCTTGCCAACCCGGCAGGAGCGTGACGCGCTAGCCAAACCACACACTGCACTTGCGAGGACACTATGGCCCGTTTCGGAACGCAAAAACTCTACATTGATGGCGCTTACGTCGACGCTGGCAGCGATGCCACTTTCGAAGCCATCAACCCGGCCACTGGCGAAGTCCTCGCCCACGTACAGCGTGCCACCGAGGCCGACGTCGAGAAGGCCGTGGAAAGCGCCGAGCGTGGCCAGAAGGTCTGGGCTGCGATGACCGCCATGCAGCGCTCGCGCATCCTGCGCCGCGCTGTCGACATCCTGCGCGAGCGCAACGATGAACTGGCTCAGCTGGAAACCCTGGACACCGGCAAGTCGTACTCCGAAACCCGCTACGTCGACATCGTTACCGGCGCCGATGTGCTGGAATACTACGCAGGCCTGGTACCGGCCATCGAAGGCGAGCAGATCCCGCTGCGCGAATCGTCCTTTGTCTACACCCGCCGCGAGCCGCTGGGCGTGACCGTGGGTATCGGCGCCTGGAACTACCCGATCCAGATCGCCCTGTGGAAATCCGCCCCGGCCCTGGCCGCTGGCAACGCGATGATCTTCAAGCCGTCGGAAGTCACCTCGCTGACCACCCTGAAACTGGCCGAGATCTACACCGAAGCCGGCCTGCCGAATGGCGTGTTCAACGTGCTGACCGGCAGTGGCCGCGAAGTCGGTACCTGGCTGACCGAGCACCCACGCATCGAAAAAGTGTCCTTCACCGGCGGCACCACCACCGGCAAGAAAGTCATGGCCAGCGCCTCCAGCTCCTCGCTGAAGGAAGTCACCATGGAACTGGGCGGCAAATCGCCACTGATCATCTGCGCCGACGCCGACCTGGACAAGGCCGCCGACATCGCCATGATGGCCAACTTCTACAGCTCGGGCCAGGTGTGCACCAACGGCACCCGCGTGTTCATCCCAGCTGAAATGAAGGCTGCCTTCGAAGCCAAGATCGCCGAGCGCGTTGCCCGCATTCGCGTTGGCAACCCGGAAGACGAAAACACCAACTTCGGCCCGCTGGTCAGCTTCGCGCACATGGAAAACGTGCTGAGCTACATCGCCAAGGGCAAAGAAGAAGGTGCCCGCGTCCTGTGCGGCGGCGAGCGTCTGACCGAAGGCGAATTCGCCAAGGGCGCCTTCGTGGCCCCGACCGTGTTCACCGATTGCAGCGACGACATGACCATCGTCAAGGAAGAGATCTTCGGCCCGGTCATGAGCATTCTGTCCTACGAGACCGAAGAAGAAGTGATCCGTCGCGCCAACGACACCGAGTACGGCCTGGCTGCCGGTGTGTGCACCAACGACATCACCCGCGCCCACCGCATCATCCACAAGCTCGAAGCCGGTATCTGCTGGATCAACGCCTGGGGTGAATCGCCGGCCGAAATGCCAGTCGGTGGCTACAAGCAGTCGGGCGTTGGCCGTGAGAACGGCGTCAGCTCGCTGGCTCAATACACTCGCATCAAGTCGGTCCAGGTTGAGCTGGGCGGCTACAACTCGGTTTTCTAAACCCTGTCTAGCCACGCCCGTGCCGCTGTGCACGGGCGTTCCCGCTCCCTGATCACCGCCAACACGAGGGTACTTTCATGTCCCAAGAATTCGATTACATCATCGTCGGTGCCGGTTCGGCCGGTAACACCCTGGCTACCCGCCTGACCGAAGACGCCGGCGTCACCGTCCTGCTGCTTGAAGCCGGTGGCCCTGATTACCGCTTCGACTTCCGCACCCAGATGCCAGCTGCCCTGGCCTTCCCGCTGCAGGGCCGCCGCTACAACTGGGCCTACGAGACCGATCCCGAGCCGCACATGGACGGCCGCCGCATGGAATGTGGCCGTGGCAAAGGCCTGGGTGGCTCGTCGCTGATCAACGGCATGTGCTACATCCGTGGCAACGCCATGGACTTCGACGGCTGGGCAGAACTGCCAGGCCTGCAAGACTGGACCTACCTGGACTGCCTGCCGTACTTCCGCAAAGCCGAAACCCGCGACATCGGCCCGAACGACTACCACGGTGGCGAAGGCCCGGTCAGCGTCGCCACGCCGAAGGCTGGCAACAACCCGTTGTTCCACGCCATGGTTGAAGCCGGCGTACAAGCCGGTTACCCACGCACCGAAGACCTCAACGGCTACCAGCAGGAAGGCTTCGGCCCGATGGACCGTTCGGTCACCAAGAACGGCCGCCGTTCCAGCACCGCCCGTGGCTACCTGGACCAGGCCAAGAAGCGCCCGAACCTGACCATCGTCACACACGCCCTGAGCGACCGCGTGCTGTTCGACGGCAAGCGCGCCGTAGGCGTGACCTACCTGGTCGGCGACAGTGAAGAGCGCGTTGAAGCCCGCGCCCGCAAGGAAGTGATCGTCAGCTCCGGCGCCATCGCCTCGCCGCAGCTGCTGCAGCGCTCCGGCGTTGGCCCGCGCGCCCTGCTGGAAAGCCTCGACATCCCGGTTGTGCACGATCTGCCGGGCGTTGGCGAAAACCTGCAGGACCACCTTGAGCTGTACCTGCAGTACGCCTGCACCCAACCGGTATCGCTGTACCCATCGCTGCTTTGGTGGAACCAGCCAGCCATCGGTGCAGAGTGGATGTTCAAAGGCACCGGTATCGGCGCCAGCAACCAGTTCGAGGCCGGTGGTTTCATCCGTACCCGCCCTGAGTTCAAGTGGCCGAACATTCAGTACCACTTCCTGCCAGTCGCCATTAACTACAACGGCTCCAATGGCGTGAAGGAACACGGCTTCCAGGCGCACATGGGCTCCATGCGCTCGCCTGCCCGCGGCCGCATCCAGGCCAAGTCGAAAGACCCGCGCCAGCACCCAAGCATCCTGTTCAACTACATGTCCACCGAGCAGGACTGGCAGGAGTTCCGCGATGGTATCCGCCTGACCCGCGAAATCATGGCCCAGCCGGCGCTGGACCCGTACCGTGGCCGCGAAATCAGCCCGGGCGCCGACGTGCAAACCGACGAGCAGCTGGACAAGTTCATCCGCGAGCACGCCGAAACCGCCTTCCACCCGTCCTGCTCGTGCAAGATGGGCACCGACGACATGGCGGTGGTCGATGGCGAAGGCCGCGTGCATGGCATGAAGGGCCTGCGTGTGGTCGATGCGTCGATCATGCCGCTGATCATCACCGGCAACCTCAACGCCACCACGATCATGATCGCCGAGAAAATTTCGGACAAGATCCGCGGCCGCAAGCCGTTGCCGCGCAGCACCGCCAAGTACTATGTGGCGGGTGATGCACCGGTGAAAGGCAAGCCGATGCGTGAAGTGAAGCAGGCGTAAACCTGCACCGGCCTTTTCGCGGGTAAACCCGCTCCCACACGGACATCACAAATCTCAAGTATTGTGAAAATCCTGTGGGAGCGGGCGTGCCCGCGAAGAGGCCCGCCCAGGCAACACACGGAAAGGCACCCACTGCGGTGCCTTTTGCACATCTGCAGAAACGCTTTACATGCTGCCAATTCATCAGGTTAGAATCGATTGGCACGCGACCTGCTAGCGACACGCTATCAAGCCTCCTCCCGCCCGTTGTCCCGGAGTACCTGCCTTTGGATGCAAGCACCATCAACAGCCTGTTCCTGATCGGCGCATTGCTGGTGGGCGCAAGTATCCTGGTCAGTTCGCTGTCGTCGCGCCTGGGTATCCCTATTCTGGTCATCATCCTCGCGGTCGGCATGGTCGCCGGTGTCGATGGTGGCGGCATCATCTTCAACAACTACCCAACCGCCTACCTGGTGGGCAACCTGGCACTGGCCGTGATCCTGCTTGACGGCGGCCTGCGCACGCGGGTGGCAAGCTTCCGCGTGGCACTGTGGCCGGCGTTGTCGCTGGCCACGGTCGGGGTGATGATCACCACCGCCCTCACCGGCCTGGTTGCCGCCTGGCTGTTCAACCTGAGCTTGATCCAGGGCCTGCTGATCGGCGCCATCGTTGGCTCCACCGACGCCGCTGCGGTGTTCTCGCTGCTGGGCGGCAAAGGCCTGAATGAGCGGGTTACCGCCACCCTGGAGATCGAGTCGGGCAGCAACGACCCGATGGCGGTGTTCCTCACCGTTACCCTGATCGACATGATCGCCAGCGGCCAGACCGGCCTGCACTGGAGCCTGCTGGGCCACTTGCTGCGCGAGTTCGGCATCGGCGGGCTGTTGGGCCTGGGCGGCGGCTGGCTGATGCTGCAACTGGTCAACCGCATCAACCTGGCCGGCGGCCTGTACCCGATTCTGGTCGTGGCCGGCGGCCTGGTGGTGTTCTCGCTGACCAACGCCTTGCACGGTAGCGGCTTCCTCGCCGTGTACCTGTGCGGCCTGGTGCTGGGCAACAAGCCAATTCGCAGCCGCCACGGCATTCTGCACATGCTCGACGGCATGGCCTGGCTGGCCCAGATCGGTATGTTCCTGGTGCTGGGGCTGCTGGTCACCCCGCACGACCTGCTGCCCATTGCCCTGCCGGCATTGGGCCTGGCGCTGTGGATGATCCTGGTGGCGCGGCCACTGTCGGTGGTCGCTGCACTGCTGCCGTTCAAGGCCTTCCATGGCCGCGAAAAGGGCTTTATTTCCTGGGTTGGCCTGCGCGGCGCGGTGCCGATCATTCTGGCGGTATTCCCGCTGATGGCCGGCCTGCCGGACGCCCAGCTGTTCTTCAACCTGGCATTCTTCATCGTGCTGGTGTCACTGCTGGTACAAGGCACCAGCCTGCCGTGGATGGCCAAGCTGCTGAAAGTGACCGTACCACCAGACCCGGCACCGATCTCCCGCTCCGCCCTGGAAGTGCACGTCACCAGCGAATGGGAGCTGTTCGTGTACCGTCTGGGCGCCGAAAAATGGTGTATCGGGGCCGCCCTGCGCGAGCTGAAAATGCCCGAGGGCACACGTATTGCCGCCCTGTTCCGCAACGAGCAATTGCTGCACCCGTCGGGCAGTACCGTGCTGGAAGTTGGCGACATGCTCTGCGTGATCGGCCACGAGCACAACCTGCCAGCCCTGGGCAAACTGTTCAGCCAGGCGCCACAGCGTGGCCTGGACCTGCGTTTCTTCGGCGACTTCGTGCTCGAAGGCGATGCCGAACTGGGTGCGGTGGCAGCGTTGTACGGCCTGAAACTCGATGGCCTGGACGCGAAAATGCCGCTGGCGCAGTTCATCCGACAGAAGGTCGGAGGCGCTCCAGTAGTAGGTGACCAGGTCGAATGGCATGGCACGATCTGGACCGTGGCGACCATGGACGGGAACAAGATCCAGAAAGTAGGCGTCAGATTCCCCGAAGGAACGCGACCCGGACCAGGATTGTTCCTCTAAACTTCGTTTCTGCCGGATCCACAAGTAGTCTGCCTATGTCCCTGCGCGCGTACCTTCGCACAGCCCTGCTCGGGCTGTGCCTGTCTCTCCCTTTTGCGGCCTACGCGGCAGAAGCCCCGACCACCGCCAGCATTCAGAACAGCCTCGACAAGATCGCCGAGCGCAAGCTGCCCGAGGCCGACCAGAAAGCCCTGCAGCAGGTGCTCGAACAAACGTTGAGCCTGCTCGCCAGCAAGGAAGACAACGAAAAGAAGCTTGCCGCGCTCAAGCAGCAACTGACCAGTGCGCCGAAAGAAACCAGCGACAACCAGAAAGAACTGGCCAGGCTCAAGGAAAGCAAAGCCCTGCCTGTCGCGCAGCGTTACGCAACGCTGACCGTGCCGCAGCTCGAACAGATGCTCAGCGAGCGCAACACCCAGCAGGGCGAGCTGCAAAAGGCGCTGTCCGAAGCCAACAGCCTGATCATCAACTCGCAAACCCGCCCCGAGCGCGCCCAGGCCGAAATCAGCAGCAGCCAGACCCGCACTCAGCAAATCAACAATATCCTCAAAACCGGCAAGGACGGAGGCAAGTCCATCAATGCCGACCAGCGCAACCAACTCAATGCCGAGCTGGCCTCGCTCAACGCACTGACGCTGCTGCGCCGCCAGGAACTGGCTGGCAACAGCCTGCTGCAAGACCTCGGCAATGCGCGTCACGACCTGCTGATCGAGCGCGCCGCGCGCCTGGAGCAGGAGATCCAGGACTTGCAGACGCTGATCAACGACAAGCGCCTGGCTCAGTCCCAGGAGGCGGTCACCCAGCAGTCGATCGAGGCGCAGAAGGCCGGCGGCAGCAGTCTGTTGGCCACCGAAAGCGCGGTCAACCTCAAGCTCTCCGACTACCTGCTCAAGAGCACCGACCGCCTCAACGAGTTGACCCAGCAGAACCTGCGCACCAAGCAGCAGCTCGACAGCCTGACCCAGGCCGACCAGGCGCTGGACGAGCAGATCAACGTGCTCAAGGGCAGCCTTTTGCTGTCGAAGATCCTCTACAAACAGAAGCAGACCCTGCCGCACCTGAAGGTAGACCGCGACCTGGCCGACCAGATCGCCGACACCCGCTTGTACCAGTTCGAGGTCAACCAGCAACGCGAGCAGATGAGCAGCCCGGTCACCTACGTCGACAAGCTGCTGGCCGCACAACCGCAGGAAGATGTGACTCCGCAGCTGCGCAAGGCCCTGCTGGAAGTGGCCATCACCCGCAGCGACCTGCTGGAGCGGCTGAACCGCGAGCTGTCGGCGTTGCTCAATGAATCGATCACCCTGCAGCTCAACCAGAAGCAGCTGCTGGGCACCGCGCAGAGCCTGCGCACCACCCTCGACGAACAGATGTTCTGGATCCCCAGCAACAAGCCGCTGGACTGGGACTGGCTGCGTTATGTGCCAGAGCGCCTGGCCGACCAAGTTGCCAACCTGCCGTGGGGCTCGGGCCTGAAGGAGCTGGCCGACGGCCTTAGCCAGCGCCCACTGTTGTTCCTGCCACTGCTGCTGGTGATCGGCGCCCTGCTGTGGCGGCGCAAGTACCTGTACCAACGGCTGGGCAAGGTGCACCAGGACATCGGCCACTTCCGCCGCGACAGCCAGTGGCACACGCCCCAGGCGATTCTCATCAACATCCTGCTGGCGATGCCGGTCAGCCTTGGCCTGGCACTGTGCAGCTACGCTTTGCAGATCGACGCCCGTGGGCAGAATGCCAACCTGGGCGCCGCGCTCTGGCAACTGGCCCAGGCCTGGCTGGTGTTCTACACCGCCTACCGCATTCTCGCCCCCGGTGGCGTGGCAGAAATTCACTTCCGCTGGCACAAGCCACAGGTCGAGTTCCTGCGCGGCTGGGTACGCCGCCTGGGCACCGTGGTGCTGGCGCTGGTTGGCGTGGTGGCAGTGGCCGAGCACCAGCCGTCGGCGCTGGCCGACGACGTGCTGGGCATCGGCGTGGTGCTGACCTGCTATGCGCTGATGGCCTGGCTGCTCAGCCGCCTGCTGCTCAGCAGCCCCGCGCACCGTGATACCTCGTTGTTCCGCAGGGCCGTGGGCGTAGCGTTCACCGCCCTGCCCATCGCCCTGTTCGTTGCCGTGTGCTTCGGCTACTACTACACCGCGCTGAAGCTCACCGACCGGTTGATCTACACCCTGTACCTGCTGCTGTTCTGGCTGGTGATCGAGGCCGCGTTCGTGCGTGGCCTGTCGGTAGCGGCACGGCGCCTGGCCTACCAGCGTGCGCTGAGCAAGCGTGCGGCGGCCAAGGAAGGGCTGGACGGCGAGGTCATCACCGAAGAGCCAACGCTGGACATCGAACAGGTCAACCAGCAGTCACTGCGCCTGATCCGCCTGGCCCTGCTCGGCGGCTTCATCGCCGGCCTGTACTGGGTGTGGTCAGACTTGATCTCGGTGTTCGCCTACCTCAACAACTTCGTACTGTACGAATACACCAGCGGCACCGGCGCGGCCGCCAGCATGGTGCCTATCAGCCTCGGCGACCTGCTGGGCGCGCTGGTGATCGTCGGCATCACCTTCGCCCTGGCCGGCAACTTGCCAGGCCTGCTGGAAGTACTGGTGCTGTCACGCCTGAACCTGGCCCAGGGCAGTGCCTACGCCACCACCACGCTGCTGTCGTACACCATCGTCGGTGTCGGGATCGTCAGCACCCTGTCGACCCTGGGGGTGAGCTGGGACAAGCTGCAGTGGCTGGTGGCCGCGCTGTCGGTGGGCCTGGGCTTCGGCATGCAGGAAATTTTCGCCAACTTCATCTCCGGCATCATGATCCTGTTCGAGCGCCCGGTGCGAATTGGCGACACCATCACCATCGGCAACCTGTCCGGCACGGTGAGCAAGATCCGCATCCGTGCCACCACCATCACCGACTTCGACCGCAAGGACATCATCGTCCCCAACAAGACCTTCATCACCGGCCAGCTGATCAACTGGTCGCTGACCGACACGGTCACCCGGGTGACGCTGAAGCTGGGCATCGACTACGGCTCCGACCTCGACCTGGTGCGCGAACTGCTGCTCAAGGGCGCACACGAGAACCCACGAGTGCTCAAGGACCCAGAGCCGATCGTGTACTTCCTCAACTTTGGCGAGAGCTCGCTGGACCACGAGTTGCGCATGCACGTACGTGACCTGGGCGATCGCAACCCGACGCTGGACGAAATCAACCGTTACATCAACCGCGAGTTCAAGGCACACAACATCAAGATCTCGGTGCGCCAGGTCGAGGTGTTCCTGATGGACCAGAAGGGCGGCAAACAGCAGCTGATTCCGCTGGAGCAACCTAAGCCGGATGGCACTGCACAGGCCTGAGTGGGCTCGAATGCTTTATTCTGTGCTGAACCCCAGGAGCAGCCCGTGAAAGCCCTCGACCAACTCAGCTTCGACAACCGCTTCGCCCGCCTGGGCGACGCGTTTTCCACCCAGGTGCTGCCTGAGCCCATCGCCGAGCCGCGGTTGGTCGTGGCAAGCGAATCGGCCATGGCGCTGCTCGACCTCGACCCCGCTCACGCCGAGCTTCCGGTGTTCGCCGAGTTGTTCAGCGGGCACAAGCTGTGGGAAGAGGCCGACCCTCGGGCGATGGTCTATTCCGGCCACCAGTTCGGCTCGTACAACCCGCGCCTGGGCGACGGCCGTGGCCTGCTGCTGGCCGAAGTACTGAACGATGCAGGTGAACACTGGGACCTGCACCTCAAAGGCGCCGGCCAAACGCCGTACTCGCGCATGGGTGACGGCCGTGCCGTGCTGCGCTCGTCGATCCGCGAATTTCTCGCCTCCGAAGCCCTGCACGCCCTCGGTATCCCCACCAGCCGGGCGCTGTGCGTGATCGGCTCCAGCACCCCGGTGTGGCGCGAAACCCGCGAAAGCGCCGCCATGCTCACGCGCCTGGCACAGAGCCATGTGCGCTTCGGTCATTTCGAATACTTCTACTACACCAAGCAACCCGAGCAGCAGCGTGTGCTGATCGACCATGTACTGGAGCAGCACTACCCCGAATGCCGTGATGCCGAGCAGCCCTACCTGGCCATGTTCCGCACCATTGTCGAGCGCAACGCCGAACTGATCGCCCGCTGGCAGGCCTACGGCTTTTGCCACGGGGTTATGAACACCGACAACATGTCGATCCTGGGCATCACCTTCGACTTCGGCCCGTATGCCTTCCTCGACGACTTCGATGCCAACTTCATCTGCAACCACTCCGACGACCGAGGCCGCTACAGCTACGCCAACCAGGTGCCCATCGCCCACTGGAACCTCAGCGCGCTGGCTCAGGCATTGACCACGGTGATCGAGGTTGAGCCACTGAAGGAAGCGTTGGGGCTGTTCCTGCCGCTGTACCAGGCCCATTACCTGGACCTGATGCGCCGACGCTTGGGCCTGACCACTGCCGAAGAAGACGACATGGCGCTGGTCGAGCGACTGCTGCAATGCATGCAGCGTGGTGGCGTGGACTACAGCCTGTTCTTCCGCAAGCTGGGCGAACAGCCGGCGGCAGACGCACTCAAGGTGGTGCGCGACGACTTTATCGACCTGGCCGCTTTCGATGCCTGGGGCGCGGACTACCTGGCCCGTTGTGATCGCGAACCCGGTAATGCCGAAGGCCGCCGCGAGCGGATGCATGCGGTGAACCCGCTGTACGTGTTGCGCAACTACCTGGCGCAGAAAGCCATCGAAGCGGCAGAAGCGGGTGATTACAGTGAAGTGCGTCGGCTGCATCAAGTGCTTAGCCACCCCTTCGAAGAACAACCCAGTATGCAGGCCTACGCCGAACGGCCACCAGAATGGGGCAAGCACCTGGAAATCAGCTGCTCCTCCTGATTAACGCCAAACCCTGTGGGAGCGGCCTTGTGTCGCGATGGGCTGCAAAGCAGCCCCTAAAATATCAAGGAAACAACATGTCCGAACCGCTGTTAGTCCCCTGCCCCCACTGTAACGGCCTCAACCGCCTGCCCGCCGAGCGCCTGGGCGATACACCAAAATGCGGCCGCTGCAAACAGGACATGCTACTGAGCACCCCTTTCGAGCTGACCGAAGCCAGCTACGCCAGCCAGATCAAGGGCGACCTACCGCTACTGGTCGACATCTGGGCCGACTGGTGCGGCCCGTGCAAGTCCTTTGCCCCCACCTTCGAACAGGCCGCCCGCCAGCTGACCGGCCGCTGCCGCCTGGCCAAGCTCGACAGCGAAGCCAACCGCAACCTTGCGGGGCAACTGGGCATTCGTTCGATCCCCAGCCTGCTGCTGTTCAAGAACGGCCGCGAAGTCAGCCGCCAGGCCGGGGCGTTTCCACTCCAGACGTTGCTGGAGTGGGTGCGTAGCCAAGGGGTTTAAGCGTTCTCTTCGAGCAACGAGTGCAACTCGACAAACTGCTGGGTCAGCTTGTGCTTGGGCTCCAGGTGAATCAGCGGCAGGCTGGCGTGGTGCGATTCACGCATCTTCACCGAGCTGCCCAGGTACACCGGCAGCACCGGTAACCCTTCGGCCAGCAGTTCGTCGAGCATCTGCTGTGGCAGGCTGGCACGGGACTGGAACTGGTTGACCACGATGCCTTCGACCATCAGGTCTTCGTTGTGGTCTTCCTTGAGGTCTTCGATCTCGGCCAGCAGGCCATACAGGGCCTGGCGCGAGAAGCTGTCGCAGTCGAAGGGAATGAGCACGCGATCAGCGGCAATCAACGCGGAAACCGCGTAGAAGTTCAGCGCCGGTGGGGTATCGATGTAGATACGCTCGTAGTCCTCGTCCAACTCGTCGAGCAGCTTACGCAGCTTGTTGATCTTGTGCTTGGCCTCAAGCTTGGGCTGCAGGTCGGCCAGCTCGGCGGTGGCGGTGACCACGTGCAGGTTGTCGAACGGCGTTTCGTAGATATCGACCTTGTTCTTCTTGCTGAACGGCCCGCTGGACAGGCTTTGCTTGAAAAAGTCGGCGATACCCATGGGGATGTCCTCGCCGGTCAGGCCAGTGAGGTACTGGGTCGAGTTAGCCTGGGCATCCAGGTCGATCAGCAAGGTCCGGTAGCCTTCATTGGCACTGACCGCCGCCAGGTTGCAGGCGATGCTCGACTTGCCCACGCCACCTTTCTGATTGAATACCACGCGCCGCATGATTGACCTCCGTGTTTCAACGAATGCCCGAGTATGTGGTGACGCTGCGGCAATGGCCAGTGCCATTTGACCGGCATCAGCCCTGGCCGACCACTTGCCCCGTCAACAGCTCGGCAAACGCTTTGGCCATCACCGAATTACCGCGCTCGCGTTGCACCAGCCACACCGCCGACATCGCCCCTTCATCCAGCAGCGTGCGGTACACCACGCCTTCAATGCGCATGCGCTGGAACGACGCCGGCAACACCGACACGCCCAACCCCGCCGACACCAGGCCAATGATGGTCATCGCCTCCCCCGCCTCTTGTGCGAAGTGCGGGCTGAAGCCCGCCTGTCGCGCCAGGCTCAGCAATTGCGCATGCAGGCCGCTGCCATAACTGCGCGGGAAGAACACGAACGGTTCATGGGCCAGTGCCGCCATGTAAACACCCTGCTCAGTGCCCTCGGCCAGCGGATGCGAGGCATTGATCACCGCCACCAGCGGCTCGCGGAACAACTCGGTGGCCACCAGCCCTTCCGGTAGCGGCATCGGCCGCATCAACCCCACTTCGATCGATTCATCGAACACCCCTTCGGCAACATCACGGCTGCTCATTTCCTTGAGGTTCAGGTGCACCGACGGGAAGCGCTGACGGAAGGCATGGATCGCCTTGGGAATTTTCGAGGTGAACGGAGCCGACGAGGTGAAGCCTATTTTCATCTCGCCCAGCTCTCCCAGTTGCGCACGCCGGGCCACATCTGCCGCCTTTTCTACCTGCGCCAGCACCTGCCTGGCCTCTTCAAGGAACAGCCGCCCCGCCTCGCTCAGCTCGACCCGACGATTGGTACGGTCGAACAGACGCGCCCCCAGCTCTTGTTCCAGCGCCTGGATCTGCTGGCTTAAGGGTGGCTGTGAAATACCCAGCTGCTGGGCGGCGCGGCCAAAGTGCAGCTCTTCGGCCACGGCGATGAAGTAACGCAGATGGCGCAGTTCCATGACGGGCTCCAAACAGGTCGTAGAACATCTTAAATAGGTCGAACAATATATTGGATCTAATCATTAGCCAGCTATATGCTTTTTTCATTGCGCCAGAGGTACCCGCCCGTGAAAACTGCTGTAGCCCCCCTTCCTGCCGAGCCCGAACCTGCCACCCTGAACGACATGTGGATCGAGAAAGGCACCCCCGCCTTCATGAAGACCGTGCTGGCCCTGTTCAGCGGCGGCTTCGCCACCTTCGCCCTGCTGTACTGCGTACAGCCGATGATGCCGCTGCTGTCCAAGGAATTTGCCATCAACGCGGCGCAAAGCAGCTTGGTGCTATCGGTGTCCACTGCCATGCTGGCGTTCGGCCTGCTGATCACCGGCCCCATTTCTGACCGCATCGGGCGCAAGCCGGTGATGGTGTTCGCCTTGGTCTGCGCCGCCCTGTCCACCCTGGCCAGCGCAGTGATGCCGAGCTGGGAGCTGGTACTGGCCACCCGTGCGTTGGTCGGCCTGTCGTTGAGCGGCCTGGCTGCGGTGGCAATGACCTACCTGAGCGAAGAGATCCACCCGCAACACATTGGCCTGGCAATGGGTCTGTACATCGGCGGCAACGCGATTGGCGGCATGAGTGGGCGGCTAATCACTGGCGTCCTGATCGACTTCGTCAGCTGGCACACGGCGATGCTGACCATCGGTGGCCTGGCCCTGGTAGCCGCACTGGTGTTCTGGAAGGTACTGCCCGAATCGCGCAACTTCCGCCCGCAGATGATGAGCCCGCGCAGCCTTCTGGATGGCTTTGTCATGCATTTCAAGGATGCCGGCCTGCCCTGGCTGTTCCTCGAAGCCTTCCTGCTGATGGGTGCGTTCGTCACCTTGTTCAACTATATCGGCTACCGGCTGCTGGCCGAGCCTTACCACATGAACCAGGCGCTGGTGGGCTTGCTGTCGGTGGTTTATCTGTCGGGCATCTACAGCTCGGCGCAAGTCGGTGCCCTGGCTGACAAGCTGGGCCGGCGCAAGGTGTTCTGGGCCAGTATCGTGGTGATGGCCGGCGGCTTGCTGATGACCCTGGCCAGCCCGCTGGCCATGGTGATCGTGGGTATGCTGGTGTTCACCTTCGGCTTCTTTGGCGCACACTCGGTGGCCAGCAGCTGGATCGGACGCAGAGCGCTGAAGGCCAAGGGACAGGCGTCGTCGCTGTACCTGTTCAGCTACTACGCAGGGTCCAGCGTGGCCGGTACGGCGGGCGGGGTGTTCTGGCACCAGTGGGGCTGGAATGGCATTGGGCTGTTCATTGGCAGCTTGCTGGCGGTGGCGTTGCTGGTGGCGTTGCACCTGAGCAAGTTACCCCCTAAATCGAGCTGACCCAGGGGGCCGCTTTGCGGCCCCAAAATCTCAGATCAGTTGATGATCTCGACAATATCCACATCCACTTCACGGCTCATCAGGTGCTTCTCCACCTCACCGGTCAGCTTGACCTTGGTCTTGTCGTTGAACGGCGTCGGCGGCAGGTCTTCGTCATCGATCTCGACGGTAATGGTGCCGGTGTTGTCCTTGAACTCGTACTTGTCGTCGTTGTTGATCTTCTTGGTCACGAAGCCCTGCAGCACCACTGGGGTGTCATCGGCAGCGTCGTTGGCAGCGGCGACGGTGGTGACCGACTGGGCACCGGGGCCGGTATAGCCAGCAGCAAGTGCGGCAGTGCTGAACAGCGGGGCGAGGATCAGGGCGAGATAACGAGTTTTCATGAGGATCGGGTCCTGTTTCGGTTTCGATGGGACCAGATTAACGACGTTCGCTGAATTAAAACTTAATGCGACAAAAAGCCCGGCACAGGGCCGGGCTTTGCTTTCCAGCAATCAACTCACTGGTGATACTGCGCCGACAGTTCATGCACGGCGTTGATGAACACGCCAGCATGCTCCGGGTCGACTTCCGGGGTAATGCCATGGCCCAGGTTGAATACGTGGCCGGTGCCTTGGCCATAGCTGGCCAGGATGCGCGCCACTTCCTGGCGGATGGCCTCGGGCTTGGCGTACAGCACGGTCGGGTCCATGTTGCCTTGCAGGGCAACCTTGTCACCTACGCGGCGGCGGGCGTCGCCGATCTCGCAGGTCCAGTCCAGGCCCAGTGCATCGGCACCGGCTTCGGCGATGCTTTCCAGCCACAGGCCGCCGTTCTTGGTGAACAGGATCACCGGCACCTTGCGCCCTTCGTGCTCGCGGATCAGGCCGCTGACGATCTTGCGCATGTAGGCCAGGGAGAATTCCTGGTAGGCCGCCGCTGACAGGTTGCCGCCCCAGGTATCGAAAATTTGCACAGCCTGAGCACCGGCCAGAATCTGGCCGTTCAGGTAGCTGGTGACCGACTGGGCCAGCTTGTCCAGCAGCAGGTGCAGGGCTTGCGGGTTGTCGTAGGCCATGGCCTTGGTCTTGCGGAAGTCCTTCGACGAGCCGCCTTCAACCATGTAGGTGGCCAGGGTCCAAGGGCTGCCGGAGAAGCCGATCAACGGCACGCGGCCGTTAAGCTCGCGACGGATGGTGCTGACCGCGTCCATCACGTAGCCCAGATCTTTTTGCGGGTCGGGGATGGGCAGTGCTTCGATGTCGGCCGGGGTGCTGATGACCTTCTTGAAACGCGGGCCTTCGCCGGTTTCGAAATACAGGCCCAGGCCCATGGCATCAGGGATGGTGAGGATGTCCGAGAACAGGATCGCTGCGTCCAGCGGGTAGCGGTCCAGCGGCTGCAGGGTGACCTCGCAGGCAAACTGCGGGTTCATGCACAGGCTCATGAAGTCACCGGCCTTGGCGCGGCTGGCGCGGTACTCCGGCAGGTAGCGGCCGGCCTGGCGCATCATCCACACCGGGGTAACGTCTACGGGTTGCTTGAGCAGAGCACGCAGGAAACGATCGTTCTTCAGGGCAGTCATGTCGGCATCCGGAAAAATAGTGCGGGCATTTTCTCAGACGCACAAAGAAAAGGCACGGCTGTTTGCCGTGCCTTTTCTCTATGGGTATGTCCTGGATCAATAGATTTTGTATACAAAATCTAAAACAGTCAGACCTCGAGGTAGTCCAGAATGCCTTCGGCAGCTGTACGCCCTTCGAAAATAGCCGTCACTACCAAGTCCGAACCACGCACCATGTCGCCACCGGCAAACACTTTCGGGTTGCTGGTCTGGTGCTTGAACTTGCCTTTCTCCGGTGCCACGACACGGCCCTGACTGTCCAGCTGAATGCCATGCTGCTCGAACCACGGCGCCGGGCTCGGGCGAAAGCCGAAGGCGATCACCACGGCATCGGCCGGCAGGATCTCTTCGGAGCCCGGGATCGGCTCGGGGCTGCGGCGGCCACGGGCATCCGGCTCACCCAGGCGGGTCTCGACCACTTTCACGCCTTCGACCTTGTCCTCGCCGACAATGGCGATTGGCTGACGGTTATAGAGGAACTTCACGCCCTCTTCCTTGGCGTTCTTCACCTCTTTGCGCGAACCCGGCATGTTGGCTTCGTCACGGCGATAGGCACAGGTCACTGCCTTGGCACCCTGGCGGATCGAGGTGCGGTTGCAGTCCATCGCGGTGTCACCACCGCCCAGCACCACGACCTTTTTGCCCTGCATGTCGACGAAGTCTTCCGGCGACTTCTCGAAGCCCAGGTTGCGGTTGACGTTGGCAATCAGGAAGTCCAGTGCGTCATGCACGCCCGGCAGGTCTTCGCCCGGGAAGCCGCCCTTCATGTAGGTGTAAGTACCCATGCCCATGAACACCGCGTCGTACTCGGCGAGCAGCTGCTCCATGGTCACGTCCTTGCCCACCTCGGTGTTCAGGCGGAACTCGATACCCATGCCGGTGAACACTTCGCGGCGGTTGCTGAGCACGGTCTTTTCCAGCTTGAACTCGGGGATGCCAAAGGTCAGCAAGCCGCCGATTTCCGGGTTCTTGTCGAACACCACCGGGGTTACGCCAGCGCGCACCAGCACGTCAGCACAACCCAGGCCGGCCGGGCCGGCGCCGATGATGGCGACGCGCTTGCCGGTTGGCTTGACCTTGGACATGTCCGGGCGCCAGCCCATGGCGAAAGCGGTGTCGGTGATGTACTTCTCCACAGAACCGATAGTCACTGCGCCGAAGCCATCGTTCAGGGTGCAGGCCCCCTCGCACAGGCGGTCTTGCGGGCACACGCGGCCGCACACTTCAGGCAGGGTGTTGGTCTGGTGCGACAGTTCCGCCGCAGCCAGGATGTTGCCTTCGGAAACCAGCTTCAACCAGTTGGGGATGAAGTTGTGCACCGGGCACTTCCACTCGCAATACGGGTTACCGCAGCCCAGGCAGCGGTGTGCCTGCTCCACGGACTGCTGCGGCTTGAACGGCTCGTAGATTTCCACGAACTCCTTCTTGCGCTGGCGCAGCAGCTTTTTCTTCGGGTCCTTGCGGCCCACTTCGATGAACTGGAAGTCGTTGTTCAGACGTTCAGCCATTTTTCAAAACCTCTTTACCGCAGTTGCCAGCCCTAGGCTGCAAGCTGCAAGACGATCACTTGAGCACGACGGACCCCGCGCACGGGGCCGTCACTTGCAGCTGTTCTTACTGCGGGTTGGCACGGGTGCTGGACAGCAGTTGCTTCAGGTTGGCTGCCTTCGGCTTCACCAGCCAGAAGCGCCGCACGTAGTCGTCCAGGTTCTCCGAGAGCTCACGCCCCCACTCGCTGCCGGTCTCTTCCACGTACTCGGCAAGGACGCGCGCCAAGTGGCTGCGGTAAGCCTCCATCGCTTCACCACTGATGCGCTGAATTTCCACCAGCTCATGGTTGAGTTTGTCGACGAAGGTGTTGTCCATGTCGAGCACGTAGGCGAAGCCGCCAGTCATGCCAGAACCGAAGTTGTAACCGGTCTTGCCCAAGACGCAGACAAAGCCACCGGTCATGTACTCACAGCAGTGATCGCCAGTGCCCTCGACAACAGCGTGGGCGCCGGAGTTACGCACAGCGAAGCGCTCGCCCGCGGTACCGGCGGCAAACAGCTTGCCGCCAGTGGCACCGTACAGGCAGGTGTTGCCGACGATGGCGCTGTGCTGGGTTTCGAACGGGCTGCCAGCTGGCGGCACGATGGTGACCTTGCCACCGGTCATGCCCTTGCCGACGTAGTCGTTGGCATCACCTTGCAGGTGCAGGTTCAGGCCGCCGGCGTTCCATACGCCGAAGCTCTGGCCCGCAGTACCCTTGAAGCGGAAGGTGATCGGGTTGGCGGCCATGCCCTGGTTGCCGTACAGCTTGGCGATTTCGCCAGAGATACGGGCACCGATGGAACGGTCGCAGTTGCAGATGTCGAGGTCGAACTCGCCACCGGCCTGGTCGCGAATCGCTGGCAGGGCCATTTCCACCATTTTCTCGGCCAACTCGCCCTTGTCGAACGGCGGGTTCTTGTCGACTTCGCAGAACTGCGGCTTGTCTGCCGGAATGTGCGAGCTGCCCAGCAGCGGCGACAGGTCCAGGTACTGCTGGCGCTCGGTGTCGCCTGGCAGTACGTCGAGCAGGTCGGTACGGCCGATCAGTTCGCCGAGGCTGCGCACGCCCAGCTTGGCCAGCCACTCACGGGTTTCTTCGGCAACGAAGGTGAAGAAGTTGATCACCATGTCGACGGTGCCGATGTAGTGGTCCTTGCGCAGCTTGTCGTTCTGGGTGGCTACGCCGGTGGCGCAGTTGTTCAGGTGGCAGATACGCAGGTACTTGCAGCCCAGGGCGATCATTGGTGCGGTGCCGAAGCCGAAGCTTTCGGCGCCGAGGATGGCTGCCTTGATCACGTCCAGGCCAGTTTTCAGGCCACCGTCGGTCTGTACCCGTACCTTGCCGCGCAGGTCGTTGCCGCGCAGGGTCTGGTGGGTTTCAGCCAGGCCCAGTTCCCATGGGGCGCCAGCGTACTTGATCGAGGTCAGCGGCGACGCACCAGTGCCACCGTCGTAACCGGAAATGGTGATCAGGTCTGCATAAGCCTTGGCCACACCAGCGGCAATCGTACCGACGCCAGCCTCGGCCACCAATTTGACCGACACCAGCGCCTGCGGGTTGACCTGCTTGAGGTCGTAGATCAGCTGGGCAAGGTCTTCGATCGAGTAGATATCGTGGTGCGGCGGCGGTGAGATCAGGGTCACGCCAGGTACCGCATAGCGCAGCTTGGCGATCAGGCCGTTGACCTTGCCGCCCGGCAGCTGGCCGCCCTCACCGGGCTTGGCGCCCTGGGCAACCTTGATCTGCAGTACCTCGGCGTTGACCAGGTATTCCGGGGTCACACCAAAGCGGCCGGTGGCCACCTGCTTGATCTTCGAGCTCTTGATGGTGCCGTAGCGCGACGGGTCTTCACCGCCCTCACCGGAGTTGGAACGCGCACCCAGGCGGTTCATGGCTTCGGCCAACGCTTCGTGGGCTTCCGGCGACAGTGCGCCCAGCGAGATACCGGCGGAATCGAAGCGCTTGAGGATAGCCTCCAGCGGTTCGATCTGCTCCAGCGCCAGTGGCTGGTCGGCCACTTTCACTTTCAGCAGGTCGCGGATCATCGATACCGGGCGCTGGTCGACCAGCGTGGTGTATTCCTTGAACTTGGCGTAGTCGCCCTGCTGCACAGCGGCTTGCAGGGTGTTGACCACATCCGGGTTGTAAGCGTGGTATTCGCCACCGTGGACGAACTTCAGCAGGCCACCTTGCTGAATCGGCTTGCGCGCGCTCCAGGCTTCGGCCGCCAGCAGCTTCTGGTCGCTTTCCAGGTCAACGAAACGCGCCCCCTTGATGCGGCTGGACACACCCTTGAAGCTCAGACCGACCACTTCTTCGGCCAAACCGATGGCTTCGAACAGCTGCGCACCACGGTACGAGGCGATGGTGGAGATACCCATCTTCGACAGGATCTTCAGCAGGCCTTTGGAGATGCCTTTGCGGTAGTACTTGAAGACTTCGTCCAGGTCGCCCAGCACTTCGCCGGTGCGGATCAGGTCGGCCAGTACTTCATACGCCAGGTACGGGTAAACGGCCGAGGCACCGAAGCCCAGCAGCACAGCGAAATGATGCGGGTCACGGGCGGTGGCGGTTTCCACCAGGATGTTGCTGTCGCAACGCAGGCCTTGCTCGGTCAGGCGGTGATGCACCGCACCAACGGCCAACGACGCATGCACAGGCAGCTTGCCTGGGGCGATATAACGGTCGCTCAGCACCAGCTGGGTCTTGCCCGCGCGCACAGCCTCTTCGGCCTGGTCGGCGATGTTGCGAATGGCCGCTTCCAGGCCGATGCCCTGCTCGTAATTGAGGTCGATCAGCTGGCGGTCGAAGCCTTCGCGCTCCAGGTTCATCAGCGAACGCCACTTGGCGGGCGAAATGACCGGCGAGCTGAGGATGACCCGCGATGCGTGCTCCGGGGACTCCTGGAAGATGTTGCGCTCGGCACCCAGGCAGATTTCCAGCGACATCACGATCGCTTCACGCAGCGGATCGATCGGTGGGTTGGTCACCTGAGCGAACTGCTGGCGGAAGAAATCGTACGGCGACCGCACACGCTGCGACAGCACGGCCATTGGCGTGTCGTCACCCATCGAGCCAACGGCTTCCTGGCCCTGCTCACCCAGCGGGCGCAGCACCTGGTCACGCTCTTCGAAGGTGACCTGGAACATCTTCATGTATTGCTTGAGCTGGTCAGCGTCGTAGCTGGCCACACCCTGGTCGTCGGTCAGCGTCGCCTGAATGCGGGTAGCGTGCTGACGCAGCCAGCGCTTGTACGGGTGACGCGACTTAAGGCGGTTGTCGATGGCGTCGGTGTCGAGGATCTGGCCGGTTTCGGTGTCCACGGCAAGGATTTGACCTGGGCCGACACGGCCCTTGGCCAGCACCTCCTCAGGCTGATAGCCCCAAACGCCGATTTCCGAGGCGATGGTGATGTAGCCGTTGGTGGTGGTTACCCAGCGCGCCGGGCGCAGGCCGTTGCGGTCGAGCAGGCACACCGCGTGGCGGCCTTCGGTCATGACGATACCGGCCGGGCCATCCCACGGCTCCATGTGCATGGAGTTGTATTCGTAGAAGGCGCGCAGGTCGGCGTCCATGGTCTCGACGTTCTGCCAGGCTGGCGGTACCAGCATGCGCACGCCGCGGAACAGGTCGATGCCACCGGTGACCATCAACTCCAGCATGTTGTCCATGCTCGACGAGTCGGAACCGACGCGGTTGACCAGCGGGCCAAGCTCTTCGAGGTCGGGGATCTGGTCGTTGGCGAACTTGGTGCGACGGGCCATTGCCCAGTTGCGGTTGCCGGTGATGGTGTTGATCTCGCCGTTGTGGGCGAGGAAGCGGAACGGTTGCGCCAGCGGCCATTTCGGCAGGGTGTTGGTGGAGAAGCGCTGGTGAAACACGCAGATCGCGGTTTGCAGGCGCTCGTCACCCAGGTCTGGATAGAACGCCGCGAGATCGCGCGGCATCATCAGGCCTTTGTAGATGATGGTCTTGTGCGAGAAGCTGCAGATGTAGTGGTCGCTATCGTGGGCGTTGGCCACCGACGAACGGCGACGGGCACTGAACAGCTTGATGGCGAATTCCTGGTCGCTCAGGCCTTCACCGCCGATGAACACCTGCTCGATCTGCGGCAGACGCTCCAGGGCCAGGCGGCCCAGCACGCTGGTGTCGATCGGCACCTTGCGCCATCCGACCAGCTTCAGGCCAGCGGCGAGGATTTCGCGGTCCATGTTAGCGCGAGCCGCTTCGGCTTTGACCGGGTCCTGGTTGAAGAACACCATGCCGACGGCGTATTGCTTGGGCAGCTCGACGGCGAAGTGTTCCTGGGCCACGGCACGCAGAAATTGATCGGGCTTCTGCATAAGCAGACCGCAACCGTCACCGGTCTTGCCGTCGGCGTTGATGCCGCCGCGGTGGGTCATGCAAGTCAGTGCCTGCATGGCGGTTTGCAGAAGGTGGTGGCTCGGTTCACCCGTCATATGGGCGATCAGGCCAAAACCACAGTTGTCCTTGAATTCTTCGGGATGGTACAGACCTGTTTTCATAGACACATTCTCACCAGGTTCACCTCTCAACGGAGGCAAATCTCTTTTTTAACAACCACTTACCATCCACGCCGATCAAACGCCAGCTTTTTTGCGGTGGCCATGGAAAACCATTGTTGCACAGCGACAGCGATGCCCACAAATTTTCATGTCTCACCATTGAAAATTTATGTCGCAATTTTGAATGTTTTTGCGCCATGCGCCGTGATAGCGGCTTGGCTTGAGTCTGAAGCGTTTCAGCCATGACTGCAACTAGGGGCTTGTGGCCGGCAGTCTGGGACAGAAAAGCCTGCCGCGCTCGGGCGCAGCAGGCTAGTCGAAAGCTAGAATTCGCTTAGCTACAGGGCGGCGGGGTGATGCCGCCCGGAAGGTATCAGCGGGCCGTGGCCAGCTCTTGTTGGACGCTGCCCACGGTACGTGGCCAAGGTTTACCAGCC
Source organism: Pseudomonas sp. NBRC 111140 (assembly GCF_001320885.1). Lineage (NCBI taxonomy): Bacteria > Pseudomonadati > Pseudomonadota > Gammaproteobacteria > Pseudomonadales > Pseudomonadaceae > Pseudomonas > Pseudomonas sp. NBRC 111140. The sequence goes on along the minus strand of NZ_BCBQ01000014.1, from coordinate 40,287 downwards.
TGGACCTTCGCTGGCAAGTTCTTGATTGCTGCAACCGCTGCGTCGCGGTTGGCGAAGCTGCCGTAAGTGACTACATACAGTGGCTTGCCCTGCAGGTTTTTCTTGAAGTAGCGATAGTCGCTACCCTGGGCCTTGACGTATGCCTGGGCCGAAGCTTCGGAGCTGGTGCCGAGGATCTGCACCACATAATTACCTGGCTTCTGCCCCGCGTACCAACCACCACTGCCACCGCCAGCGGCCGCTGGTTTCTCGGCAGGTTTGGCGGCCGGCTTGGCCACGGCAACCTGGGTCGGCGCGGGAGCAGGCTTGGCAGGCGCAACCGGTTTTACGGGTTGGGTTGCAACAGGCTTTGGCGCAGGTGCAACCGGCTGCACAGGCGCACTGGCGACTGGCTGAGCAGGCGCGGGGGCCGGGCCTGCCGGCACACCTTGCGGCGGCGCGATGGTAGTCACGGTAGGTGGTGGGTTGCCAGGCTGCAGGGCGGTATCACCTGCCGGGCTGCCTTCTTCGCCCTCGCCCATGCCTGCGGCCTGGGCCAACGGCTCGCGCATCACCGGCTGCGACTGGCCAACCAGCGGCAGCGGCATGGGCTGGGACGAGCCAGAGAACTCGATGGCAGCACCCTGCTTGCCGTCGCCCAGTGGCAACTGAGCCTGGGCGGCTGGCGCTTCGGCGGGGGCCTTGTCGCTTTTCTTGGGCATCAATACTGCAGCCGCAACGGCGACCACGACCACAGCGGACAGCGCGAGCACATGTTTTTTAGGCATCTTGAACCCCATGGATGGTCGCTTGGCCGTCGAGCGGCTGGCGATCATGGCTTCGATCAAAGTGTCACGGGCGACCTGGTTGATATTGCCAGGCCAACCGTCGGAGTTTTCATGGATATCGGCGATCTGTTCACGGCTGAACACCTCGATGCCCCGGCCGGCGCCCTCCAGGCGCTGCTCCAGGTATTCGCGGGTTTCTTCCTCACTGTAGGGGGCAAGCTCGATGATGTGGAAGCGTTCTTCCTCGACATTGAGCTCGTCCAGCCCGGCAATCAGCGATGGCTCACCGAACAGGAACACGTGCGGGCGCCCTTCCGGCACCCCCGCCGCCAATTCCAGCAACGCTTGGAGTGCCGACTCGTCGAGTTGTTCCGCATCGTCCACCAGCAAATACACTTCCTGCCCGGTCAGTGCCAGCTGCACCACTTTGGACAGGATCGCCTGCACTTCAGGCTGGGCCACACCAAGGTCCTGGGCGACGTGGGCGAGCATGCTGGAGGCATCGCTGGCGCTGCGGGCAGACACCACCACACTTTGCACAGCCTGTTTGTTGGTGCTGGCCACCAAGGCCTGGCGCAGCAGCGACTTACCGCTGCCCAGCGGGCCGCTGACCACCAGCATCAACTGGCTGTAGCGCGCCAGGTGGTGCAGTTGGCCGAGCACGGGCTTGCGCTGGGCCGGGAAGAACTTGAAACCGGGCACGCGGGGCGCGAACGGATCGTGGCTCAACTGGTAATGGTCGAGAAAGGCCTCATCGGCATGCAAACTGGTCATTGCGCTGTCACAACCTCAAAGCTGGGCCACGATCGCGCGGTAATCCGCCGACAGCGTGGCCTGTAGAATCTCTTTCGAATAGTCGTCGGTCACTACGGCCTCGCCCATCTGGCGCAGCAGCACCAGACGCAGACGACCGTCGAGCACCTTCTTGTCGACCGCCATGTGCTCCATGAAATGCGCCGGGGTCATTTCCTGTGGTGGCACCACCGGCAAACCTGCATCCTGCAACAGGCGGATACCGCGATCGCGCTCGGCCTGGTCGATCCAGCCAAGACGCATGGACATTTCCAGGGCCATCACCGTGCCCGCCGCCACGGCCTCGCCGTGCAACCACACGCCATAGCCCATGTGGGTTTCGATGGCATGCCCGAAGGTATGCCCCAGGTTCAGCGTGGCCCGTACGCCCGACTCGCGCTCGTCGGCCCCCACTACTGCGGCCTTGGCCGCGCAGGAGCGGCGGATGGCCTCGGTCAGGGCTGCCGAGTCGAGGGCGCGCAGGGCCTGCATATTGTCTTCGAGCCAGGCGAGGAACGGTTTGTCGCAAATCAGGCCGTACTTGATCACTTCGGCCAGGCCTGCGGACAGTTCGCGCGCGGGCAGGGTCTTGAGGCTAGTGGTATCGATCAGTACCGCATTGGGCTGATAGAAGGCACCGACCATGTTCTTGCCCAGCGGGTGATTGATGCCGGTCTTGCCGCCCACCGAAGAGTCGACCTGGGACAACAGGGTGGTCGGCACCTGGATGAAGTCGACACCGCGCTGGTAGCAAGCGGCAGCGAAGCCGGCCATGTCGCCGATCACGCCGCCGCCCAGGGCGACCACGGTGGTGCGACGATCATGGCGGGCTGTCAGCAAGCCATCGAAAATCAGTTGCAGGGTTTCCCAATTCTTGTGGGCTTCGCCATCGGGCAACACCACCGGCAGTACCGAGTAGGCACCCAGGGTCTTGCTCAGGCGTTCGAGATACAGGGGGGCGACGGTCTCGTTGGAAACGATGGCAACCTGCCGGCCGGCAATGTGCGGCGCCAGCAGTTCGGGCTGGTCCAGCAGGCCTTCGCCAATGTAGATCGGGTAGCTACGCTCGCCCAGGTCGACCTTTAGTGTCTGCATGTATCCCCACAATGTACTTGGGCGCGGCGCCATTCGGGCAACCTGCGCGGTAACGTTGAACCTCGCCCCGGCTGGTGGCCGAGAATAGTCCCGGGTTAACGGGGCGGCAACTGCTGCAAGCGCTCAAGAATATCGATCACCACCATGCGTGGCGGCCGCTCATCGGTTTCCACGACCAGGTCGGCGATTTCGCGGTAGAGCGGGTCGCGGGTTTCCAGCAAGGTACGCAAGGTTGCCTCGGGATTGGCGGTACGCAGCAGCGGGCGGTTGCGGTCGCGCGCGGTGCGCCCGACCTGCTGCTCCACCGAAGCATGCAGGTAGATCACCCGGCCTCCCCGATAAAGCGCCTGACGGTTGGCTTCACGCATCACCGCGCCGCCGCCGGTGGCCAGGACCACGCCGTCGAGCGCGCACAGCTCGGCGATCATCGCTTGCTCGCGATCACGGAAACCCGGCTCGCCTTCCTTGTCGAAAATCCACGGGATGTTGGCGCCGCATCGCAGTTCGATTTCCTTGTCGGAATCCTTGAACAGCAGGCGCAGCTCTTTGGCCAATAGGCGTCCGATGGTGCTTTTACCAGCGCCCATGGGCCCCACAAGTATCAAATTTCGCACAGAATCAACGACTCACAGCAATCGCCTGGTCACTCATGATACGCGGAGTCAGGAAGACCAGCAGCTCGGATTTTTTCTCTTGTAATGCATCGCGTCGAAACAGCCGCCCAACATACGGCAGATCGCCGAAAAATGGCACCTTGTCGACCACATTGTTTTGCGAAGTCGAGTAAACGCCACCAATCACGATCGTTTCGCCATCAGCCACACGAACCTTGGCATTTACCTCGTTCTTGCGGATCGGCGGTACGTTGTTCAAGGCATTGACGTAATCCGGCTCGTCCTTGGTCACCCTGACGGTCATGATCACCTTATTGTCCGGGGTGATCTGCGGGGTAACTTCCAACGACAGCGACGCTTCGCGAAAAGATACCGAGGTCGCACCGCTTTGGCTGGTTTCCTGGTAAGGCACCTCGGTTCCCTTGAGGATCCTCGCCGTTTCCTTGTCGGCCGTGACCACCTTGGGCTGCGAAATGATCTCGCCGTTACCACTCTTTTCCATGGCGCTGAGCTCAAGGTCCAGCAACACGTCCCCGCGCAATAACCCAAGGCCGATACTGCCGCCGGCACGCTCGACGCCGAGATCGACGAACAATTCTTTGCCTGGCCGCAGTTGCGCGCCGTATAGCGGCCCGCCCCAGCGCACCCCCAGGCTCTTCTCGTAATCGACGTTGGCCTCGACGATACGCGCCTCGATCGCTACCTGGCGCACCGGCACATCCAACTGCGTCACCAGTTGCCGCAATTCGGCCAGGCGGTCGGCAGGCATGTGCACCACCAGGGTATTGGTGCGCTCATCGACACTCAGGCTACCCGTGAGAATACCGTCACCCACCAGGCTCGACTGTAGCAACTCCGCCAAATCGGCAGCCTTGGCGTGGTGGATAGGCAGCAGTTCCCGACGCAAAGGTTGCAACTGCGCTTCCAGCACTTGCCCCGCACGGGTCCCGGCTGACTGTGCGGCAAAGTCGGCGGCAGGCGCCACCAACAGCACATTACCCTCCTGGCGCCGAGCCAGGCCCTTGCTGCGCAACACCAGGTCCAGTGCCTGATCCCACGGCACGTCCTGCAAGCGCATCGTCACGTTGCCTTGCACCGCATCGCTGGCTACCAGGTTTACCCCGGCATAGTCCGCCAGTACCTGCAGTACCGCGCGCACCTCTACATCCTGAAAGTTCAACGACAGCGGCTCACCCTCATAAGACGTCGCCGACGCCAGCGGAACCGACAGCAGGGTTGCCAGCAGATATTTCATCCACGTTTTCATTCTGGTCCGAGGCCTCCTTGCCCAGGCGCTTGGCAAGGGTGATGAACGCCGTGCGTTCGTGCCACTCCCCCGCCATGAACAGCCGCTCCCGCACTTCGACCTGACGTTGGTCGATGTACGCCACCACCCCCTGATCACGCCCTACCCGGTCACCTGGGCGCACGCGGTAAAGCCTGCCAGCCGCCATCAGCAATGCTTCGCGTGCCGCCCCGCGCGCCAGGCTACCGACCATCTCCAGCTGCGCCAGCGGCACACCGGCCAGCCCCGTTGCGGTCAACCGCGCCGCCACAGGGGCAAACGGGTCTACGGCAGGCGCAGCCATTGCAGCCCTTGCCGGTAGCCGCGCCAGCATCGCAGGTGCCTTCATGGGTGCGGGCGCGTCATAGGCATAAACCCGCAACCGCAGGCGCAACAGCCCAGGCTGGCGATCAACGGCAGCCAGGCTCATGTCATCGCTGTGCAGCACTCGCACCTGCCCCAACCAGTCGTCCAACCACAACCGCAAGGCTGAGTAACGCCCCACCACTTGCAACTCCAGCGGCACTTTGCGCAAACCAGCCTGTTGCTCGCCCTTATCGACATCGAGGCGCTCGACCAGCAAACCCTGCGCATGCCCCGTCACCGCCAGGCGCTCAAGCAGGTCACTCATGCCCTCCCCGCCAGCCAGTTGCCAGCGCGCCTCCTGCAACCGCTGCTCGGCGGCCACCACAGCAGCCCGCAACTGCTCAAGCTCGGCCAACCGCAATGCACTGGCTGCCTGCCTCTGATTCAATTCGGCGTACCTGACATCCTCGCGTGACTGCTGCTGAATCAGTGCCGGCAGGCGCATCGCGCAGCCCAGGCTGAACAACACAGCGGCTACCAGCGCTGGCGCCAGTCGTCGGCAGCGATCGGAGCGCTCGACCACAGCCAACCAAGCGAGAAGCTGTGCAGTACTCACGACCAAAACGCCGAAACGCGCGCGGTCAGCAGGAATTCATCGCCGCCCGGCAGGCTCTTGATGCGCTTGAGTTCCAAATCGAGCAAAACGCTCGAGCGGTTCAAGTCACGCATGAACTGCGCAACCACAGCACCGGATGCAGCCAAGCCGGTCATCTGCAGGCGGCCGCTTTCAAGGCTGAGCTCAAGGAGTTGCACACCTTCAGGCAAAGCCCCCTCAAGGTCAGCGAACAGACCGGCCAACATCCCCTGGTGGGCACGCAAGCCTTCCAGCGCCGAGGCCCGGGCGAGCAATGCTGCATGCTGCGTGCGTACATCGGCCAGCGGCCGCAACTGCTCGTCCAGCTCCTCAAGGGCAGCCTGGAACTGGGTATTGGCCAGCGCCTGCTGCTGCCCGCGCTGGCGGGCCAATTGATCGACCAGCATCACGGCGCACAAGGCCAGTAAAGCGCCAGCAACCAGCTGGCCGCGAAAACGCCGCAGCGCCGCCTGACGCCGCCGTTCACGCCATGGCAGAAGGTTTAACCGCATCATGGGCGCAACCCTCCCACGGCCAAGGCACAGGCCAGGAGCATCGACCCATCGACATGCTCAAGCCCCGTCAGGCCGGGCAGGCACCTGCACGGCAGGTTCAGCCGATTGCCAAGCCCTTGCAACCAGCCTGAGTCAATCGCTGAGCTGCTGCTAATCCACAAGCCCGCAGGCAGGTTTTTTTCGGTCAGCAGCGCCTGCAAATGCTCTGGCAACAGCCCGCTAGTCTCCAAACCGGAGACTGGCAGCTCACGGCGCTGGTATACCCTGCCCGGCAGCCAGTCATAGAGGGTCAGGCTGCGAGCGTCGACACGCAACAACGCCGCCCCCTCCGAGCCGCCCCGTGGCAACATGCGGCACAAAGCAATGTTGTCGACCTCGACGGCTTCCAACTGCAAGCCCGCCGCCTCGACCACTGATTCAAGTGACGCCAGCGCGCTCTGCCGACAGGCAGCAACCATCACCTCACTGCAGCCTGGCTGAACACTGGAAGCCCCCAAGACCTGAAAATCCAGGGCCAGGTCTTCCAGTGGAAACGGAAACAGCCGCTCAGCATCGGCCAGCAACCGCGCCTCCAACTGCGCTTCGTTCTGTTGCGCAGGCAGGTGGCACAGTTTGCAGATGACCTGGCTGGCCGGTAATGCCAGCGCCACCCGGCGCTGCTTGAGCCCGCTACGCTGGTAGGCGCGCTGTAACGCAGCCACCACTGCATCAGGCTCCGCCACCCAATCATCACCCAGCGGTGCCATAAGCGGTTCTTGTGCCGACCCCACCACCCGCCAGCGTCGATTGCGCTGCTGCAGTTGCAGCATGCGAACGGCATCCGGGGCAATTTCCACCCCCACGAGTGAACCGGCATCCTTGCCGAAGCGTCCAAGCATCGCGACTTCCCTGCTGTCTGTGGCAACCCCGCGGCAACACTGGGCCGAGGCTATCCATCGAGGCGACGGGTAGCCTGGCCGGTAACCCGGAGAGGCGAAAAAATGCTTATAATGCCCAGCGTTTTTTGGTCCGCCGGACCCGCGTGCAATCCACTCCCAACCTGGACACCGAAAAGCCTTGATACGTCTGCTGAAGTTCTTCTGGTGGTCATCCGTCGCAGTCATCTGCGCGCTCGTACTCGGTGTGAGCGGTGCGTTTCTGTATCTTAGCCCCAGCCTGCCCTCGGTCGAGTCACTCAGAAGCATCCAGTTGCAGATCCCACTCAGGGTGTACAGCAGCGACGGCAAGCTGATTGCCGAATTCGGCGAAATGCGCCGCTCGCCGATCCGCTTCGCGGAAATTCCCCCACAATTCATTCAGGCGCTGCTGTCAGCTGAGGACGACAACTTCCTCAACCACTATGGTGTAGACCCCAGCAGCCTGATGCGTGCCGCGACCCAGCTGGTGAAAACCGGGCACATCCAGACCGGCGGCAGCACCATCACCATGCAGGTGGCGAAGAACTTCTTCCTCACCAGCGAGCGCAGCTTCTCGCGCAAGACCAACGAAATCCTGCTGGCCCTGCAAATCGAGCGTGAGCTGACCAAGGACGAAATCCTTGAGCTGTACGTGAACAAGATCTACCTGGGCAACCGCGCCTACGGTATCGACGCCGCTGCGCAGGTGTACTACGGCAAGTCGATCCGTGACGTGAGCCTGGCGCAGATGGCGATGATCGCCGGCCTGCCCAAAGCACCGTCGCGCTTCAACCCACTGGCCAACCCGGCACGTGCCAAGGAACGCCGCGACTGGATCCTCGGCCGCATGTACAAGCTGGGCAAGATCGACGAGGCCAGCTACCAGGCCGCCTTGGCCGAGCCGCTCAACGCCAGCTACCACGTACCGACGCCTGAAGTGAATGCCCCGTACATCGCTGAAATGGCCCGCGCGGAAATGGTCGGCCGTTACGGCAGCGAGGCCTATACCGAGGGCTTCCGCGTCACGACCACCGTGCCCAGCGACATGCAGGAAATGGCCAACAAGGCCGTCCTCAACGGGCTTTCCGATTACGACGAACGCCACGGTTACCGCGGCCCTGAAGCACGCTTCCCGGGCCGTACCCAGGCAGCTTGGCTGCAGGAACTGGGCAAACAACGCACCCTCGGCGGCCTGGAGCCAGCCATTGTCACTCAAGTTGAAAAAACCGGCCTCAAAGTGCTGACCCGTGACGGCCAGGAAGCACAGGTTGCTTGGGACACCATGAAATGGGCGCGCCCGTTCATCAACAGCAACGCCCAGGGGCGCACACCGCAGTCGCCTTCCGACGTGGCACAGGTCGGTGACCTGGTGCGCTTGCAACGTCTGGAAGATGGCAAGTTCAAGTTCAGCCAGGTGCCCGGTGCGCAGAGTGCACTGGTTACCCTTGACCCCTACAACGGCGCCATCCGCGCCCTGGTCGGCGGCTTCTCGTTCGAGCAGAGCAACTACAACCGCGCCATGCAGGCCAAGCGCCAACCTGGCTCTAGTTTCAAGCCATTCATCTACAGCGCCGCGCTGGACAGCGGTTACACCGCCGCCACCCTGGTCAACGATGCGCCGATCGTGTTCGTTGACGAGTCGGTGGATAAAGTGTGGCGGCCGAAGAACGACACCAACACCTTCCTCGGCCCGATCCGCATGCGTGAGGCGCTGTACAAATCGCGCAACCTGGTGTCGATCCGCCTGCTGCAGGCCATGGGCGTGGACCGCACCATCGACTACATCGCCAAGTTCGGCTTCAACAAGCAGGACCTGCCGCGCAACCTGTCGCTGGCACTGGGTACCGCCACCCTGACCCCGATGGAAATCGCCACCGGGTGGAGCACCTTTGCCAACGGTGGCTACAAGATCACCCCTTACCTGATCGACCGCATCGAAAGCCGCAGCGGCGAGACGCTGTTTACTTCCAACCCAGCCCGCGTACCGCAAGGTGCCGAGGACCAGGCTGGCCTGGCCGCACCCGAGCAGCCAATCAGCACCGCCGCCATGCCAGGCGAAGCACCGCCTGCCTTCAGTCAGGTGGCAACTGCACCACAAGCGCCGGCGATAGCCGAACAGATCGTCGACGGGCGTACCACCTACATCCTCACCAGCATGCTGCAGGACGTGATCAAGCGCGGTACCGGTCGCCGGGCACTGGCCTTGGGCCGTACCGACCTGGCGGGCAAGACCGGTACCACCAACGAATCCAAGGACGCCTGGTTCTCGGGCTACAACGCCGACTACGTGACGACCGTGTGGGTCGGTTTCGACCAGCCAGAAACGCTCGGTCGCCGCGAGTACGGCGGTACGGCGGCGCTGCCGATCTGGATGAGTTTCATGGGCGCGGCGCTCAAGGACAAACCGGCGCATGCGCCAGCAGAACCGGAAGGCATCCTCAGCCTGCGGGTGGACCCGGTCAGCGGGCGCGCCGCCTCGCCGAGCACACCGAATGCCTACTTCGAGCTGTTCAAGGCCGAAGACTCGCCGCCATCGGTGGACGAGCTGGGCAATGGCGCGGCACCGGGCAGCCCGCTGCCAGCCGATGAAGCAGCGCCGATGGATCTGTTCTGAAGCAGGGTGTCTGACTCAGGATTTGCGTGGGCGCGCCAATCGAGCGCCGCCCGCGCGGCGCTCGATCTCATAGGCGCCAACAGTCTCATCACAAGCACCTTGCCACCCTGAAACATTTCCACGGCACAACAAAAAGCCCCGGCTCATCCGAGCCGGGGCTTTTTTATGTTGCTACAGCGGCAATCAGCCGTTGAACACTTCATCCACGCTGGTCAGCGGGTAGTGCTTCGGATACGGCAGGGTAGCCACACCGGATTCGATGGCGGCCTTGGCCACGGCGTCGGAAACGACGGTGATCAGGCGTGCGTCCAGCGGCTTCGGAATGATGTACTCACGACCGAACTCCAGGCCTTCGACACCGTAGGCTTCGCACACTTCCTTAGGCACTGGCAGCTTGGCCAGGTCTTTCAGGGCGATAGCAGCGGCGATCTTCATTTCTTCGTTGATGCGCTTGGCGCGAACGTCCAGGGCACCACGGAAGATGAACGGGAAGCCCAGTACGTTGTTGACCTGGTTCGGGTAGTCGGAACGACCGGTAGCCATGATCACGTCGCTGCGAGTGGCGTGCGCCAGCTCTGGCGAGATTTCCGGATCCGGGTTCGAGCAGGCGAACACGATTGGGTTGGCAGCCATCGACTTCAGGCCTTCCGGGCTCAGCAGGTTCGGGCCGGACAGACCTACGAACACGTCGGCACCGTCAAGGGCATCGGCCAGAGTGCGCTTGTCAGTAGCGTGGGCGAACTGCGCCTTGTACTGGTTCAGGTCGTCACGGCCAGCGTGGATCACGCCGCTACGGTCGATCATGTAGATGTTCTCGACCTTGGCACCCATGCTCACCAGCAGCTTCATGCAGGAGATGGCGGCAGCGCCGGCGCCGAGGCAGACGATCTTGGCGTCTTCCAGCTTCTTGCCGGCGATTTCCAGGGCGTTGATCATGCCGGCGGCGGTAACGATGGCGGTACCGTGCTGGTCATCGTGGAACACCGGGATGTCGCACTGCTCGATCAAGGTGCGCTCGATTTCGAAGCACTCAGGGGCCTTGATGTCTTCAAGGTTGATGCCACCGAAGGTGATCGAAATGCGGCGGACGGTGTCGATGAACGCTTGCGGGCTTTCCGACTCGACCTCGATGTCGAATACATCGATACCAGCGAAACGCTTGAACAGAACACCCTTGCCTTCCATGACCGGCTTGGAAGCCAGTGGGCCGAGGTCACCCAGACCGAGGATGGCGGTGCCATCGGAAATCACCGCAACCAGGTTGCCTTTGCCGGTGTATTTGTAAGCCAGCTCTGGATCACGGCCAATTTCGCGTACCGGCTCTGCAACACCTGGGCTGTAGGCCAGGGCGAGGTCACGGGCGGTGGCAGTGGGCTTGGAGAGTTCGACGCTCAGTTTCCCCGGACGAGGTTGAGCGTGATATTCGAGAGCGGCGGTTTTCAGGTCTGACATGGTGGGCATTCCGCTATTTACTGTTCTGACGGACCGCCGAGGATACGCAAAGAGCCGGGGAGTCACAAGACTGGTCGGTCACTTGTGTCAAGGCCTTTAGCCTACGACTTTACGCTATAACCCACGGGGCATACGGCTCACAGTGTGTACAATCCAATAGCGAAATGTCTACATCTTTTAGCCTGAAATTCGCTCCAACATGCTCGGATCGGTCAATGGCAACACCCAACGTCGCTGCCCAGGCTTGAGGCCGCCCCTGCGGGAACGATCCAGCACCCAACCACGCGCTTCGACCTGGCGTCCTTTGAGGTTATCGAAGAAGCTGGCAGGGAAGTTGCGCTGCAGACGAGCGGGAACCTGTAGCACCACAGCATCGTCCAGGGTCAGCCAGACCCCGCCGCGGTTGCGCTCGATGCCCTTGATGCGGCCACCGACCAAAGCAAAACCCGACTGCCTGACAGCGCTTGCGGGCACCACGGGCGAACGGCGCCACAGGTTGCTACCCGCCTTGCGCGCGGCTTGCTCCGCGAGCTGCTGGCAGCCGTTGAGGCGCACATTGGGGGCAACCGCCACGCGATAACCCAAGCCCTCGCTAAGCAACTGTGCTTCCAGATTGTTGCCATTACGGCCATAGACGTGCGCCAGTGTGCGGCCGTATTTGTCCTTGGATTCAACGCCAGGCACCAGCCCGACACGCCCGTCACTTTCCTGAACCAACGCCTGCAGGCGCCGCTTGGCTGCCTCGGCATAGGGCTCGCTGCTGCGCCCTTTGCGGCCGATTTCCGGAGCATTGATACCGATCAGCCGCACACTGCGGCCATCGGCCAGGCGCAAGGTATCGCCATCGACCACCTGTCGCACCGCTACCAACTGGGGCTTGCCTGGCAGCGGGCAGAACGCATGGGCCGAAGAATGCCAGATAGCGGCCACAAAAAAGGCGCCCACAAGGGGCGCCTTCTTCAGCAACAACGCGAAGCCCGAAGGATTCGCCATGCGCATGATTACTTCTTGGTACCGAACATACCGAAGCGGTCGGCGAACTTCTGTACGCGACCACCGGTGTCCAGGACTTTCTGCTTACCGGTGTAGAACGGGTGGCACAGGTTGCAAACGTCGATCGACAGGACATTGCCCAGGGTCGAACGGGTTTCGAACTTGTTGCCGCAGCTGCAGGTGACTGCAACTACTTCGTAGTTCGGGTGGATACCTTCTTTCATGGTCACTTCCTCGAGCTGCGTGCCGCCACCCAACACCAATTGTTGAATACCGCACGTAATTAGGCGGCGAATAATACCAGAGCACACCGTCAGCGCAAGATGTCGCTTGCACCGACCGTCGTCTGCTAGGCTCGCCAGTTCTTGTAACGCCCTCCGAGACTTTTTGCGTGTCCGACGTCATCCTGCGCCTTGCCCTGCCCTCCCCGCTGCGTCGCCTGTTCGACTACAAGGCGCCGGCGAGCATGGCACGCCAGACCTTGACCCCGGGCATGCGCATTCGCGTGCCCTTCGGTCGCCGCGAAATGATCGGCGTGTTGGTGGAGGTGTGCACGCAGAGTGAAGTGCCCGCCGACAAACTCAAGCCGGCCAGCGCCTTGCTCGACCCGGTGTCTCCCATCCCGGCGTCGCTGTTCAAGTTCTGCTTGTGGACAGCCCAGTACTACCAGCACAGCCTGGGCGACACCCTGAGCTGGGCCTTGCCCACGCTGCTGCGCCAGGGCGAACCCGCTGAAATGCGCCAGGAACGCTTCTGGCACATTGCCCCCGGCGCCCGCCTGGAAGACCCGCGCATCGCCCGCGCGCCGCGCCAGCGCGACGCCCTGAAGACCCTGGCCCAGCACCCGCACGGCGTGGCCCACAGCCTGCTGACCAAGCTCAACCTGAACAAGGACAGCCTCGACTTGCTGCTGGCCAAGGAGCTGGTTCAGATCGAGGTGCGCCGGCACCTGCCGGCGCTACGCCATGAGCACTGGCTGGCACAGCCGGAACTCCCGCTCAACGAAGAGCAACGCAATGCCTTCGACGCCGTGCGAGAAGGCTTTGACGGCTTCGGCGCGTTCCTGCTGGCCGGCGTCACCGGCAGCGGCAAGACCGAGGTCTACCTGCAACTGATCCGCGAGACGCTGGAGGCCGGCAAGCAGGCACTGGTGCTGATCCCGGAGATCAACCTCGGCCCACAGACCCTGGCGCGCTTCGAACAACGCTTCAATGCCCGCATCGCCCTGCTGCATTCGGCGGTCAACGACCGCGAGCGCCTGGACGCCTGGCTGGCCGCTCGCGACGGCGAGGCCGACATCATCATCGGCACCCGCTCGGCACTGTTCACGCCGATGAAAAACCCCGGCCTGATCATCATCGACGAAGAGCACGACGGCTCCTATAAACAGCAGGAAGGGCTGCGCTACCACGCCAGAGACCTGGCAATGGTACGCGCCCACCAGGAGAACATCCCGATCCTGCTCGGTTCTGCCACGCCGTCGCTGGAAACCTTGCACAACGCCCTAACCGGCCGCTACCACCTGCTGCGCATGAACCAGCGCGCTGGCGGAGCCCGCCCGCCGCGCATGCTGCGCCTGGATGTAAAGAGCTTGCCGCTGGACAGTGGCATCAGCGGCCCGTTGCAACAAGCCATCCGCCAGACCCTGGAGGCCGGCCAACAAGTGCTGGTGTTCCTTAACCGCCGCGGCTTCGCCCCGACCCTGCTGTGCCACGATTGTGGCTGGCTGTCCGAGTGCCCGCGCTGTGATGCGCGCATGACCGTGCATCAGCGCTCTGGCGTGCTGCGCTGCCACCACTGCGGCTATGACGAACGCCTGCCGCACCAGTGCCCGCAGTGCAATCACGTCGACCTGCGCCCGGTCGGCGCGGGTACCGAGCGTGCCGAAGAACGCCTGAAGGTGCTGTTCCCGGACTACCCGATCCTGCGCGTGGACCGCGACAGCACGGCGCGCAAGGACGCCATGCACAACCTGTTCAATACCATTCAGCGCGGCCAGCCGAGCATCCTTGTCGGCACGCAGATGCTCGCCAAGGGCCACCACTTCCCCCGGGTGACCCTGGTGGCCATCCTCGATGCCGATGGCGGGCTGTTCTCGGGTGATTTTCGCGCCAGCGAGCGCATGGCGCAGCTGATCGTACAGGTAGCCGGACGGGCCGGGCGGGCCGAAGAGCCCGGCAAGGTCATCATCCAGACCCACCTGGCCGACCACCCGCTGCTGGTGCAGTTGACCGAGCAGGGCTACTTTGCCTTTGCCGAACAGGCCCTGGATGAACGCCGCGCCGCCGGGCTGCCACCTTACTCCCACCTGGCCCTGCTGCGTGCCGAAGCGCACAAGCCGGGGCAGGCCGAAGGTTTCCTCGACGAAGCCTGCGCCGCCGCCGAGCGCCTGGTGGCCGAACAGCGCCTGCCAGGCATAGAGCTGCTGGGCCCGGTGCCGGCGCCCATGGAACGCCGCGCCGGGCGCTACCGCGCGCAACTGTTGATACAGGCCAATACCCGGGCGCCTTTGCATCGACTGATCAGCGCCTGGTTGCTAGTGTTGGAGCAAATGCCGAGCGGGCGCCAGGTGCGTTGGTCGCTGGACGTCGACCCGGTCGACCTGTACTGACCTCTGGCGCTGCTTTGCAGCCCCAAAGGTTGGCAACCCGCTTCCAGCAACGGATAATGCCCAGTTTTTCCACCTGCGCATCCAGGCGCTCACCGCGCTTGCGGTCGAAAAGAGATCCCCATGAAAGACACCATTCGCCAGCTGATCCAGCAAGCCCTCACCCAACTCGTCAACGACGGTGTGCTGCCTGAAGGGCTGTCGCCGGCGATCCAGGTGGAAAACGCCCGGGACAAGACCCACGGCGACTTCGCCAGCAACATCGCCATGATGCTGGCCAAGCCGGCTGGCATGAAGCCGCGCGACCTGGCCGAGAAACTGATCAATGCCCTGCCGGCCAGCGCCGACATCAGCAAGGTTGAGATCGCCGGCCCCGGCTTCCTGAACTTCTTCCAGAACACCGACGCTTTGGCCAACCGCCTGGATGCCGCCCTGGCCGACGCCCGCCTGGGCGTGCGCAAAGCTGGCCCGAGCGAAAAGGTCGTCATCGACATGTCGGCGCCGAACCTGGCCAAAGAAATGCACGTCGGCCACCTGCGCTCGACCATCATCGGTGACAGCGTCGCGCGCGTGCTGGAATTCCTGGGTGACAACGTCATTCGCCAGAACCACGTCGGCGACTGGGGCACCCAGTTCGGCATGCTGATGGCCTACCTGCAGGAAAACCCGATCACCAGTGACGAGCTGTCAGACCTGGAAAACTTCTACCGGGCGGCGAAGAAACGCTTCGACGAATCGGAAGAGTTCGCCACTCGCGCCCGTGGCCTGGTGGTCAAGCTGCAGGCCGGCGACCCCGAGTGCCTGGCCCTGTGGACACGCTTCAAGGACATCTCGCTGTCGCACTGCCAGAAGACCTACGAGCTGCTCAACGTCAAGCTGACCATGGCCGACGTGATGGGCGAAAGCGCGTACAACGACGACCTGGCCAACGTGGTGGCCGACCTCAAGGCCAAGGGCCTGCTGGTCGAAAGCCAAGGCGCCCAGTGCGTGTTCCTCGAAGAATTCAAGAACAGCGAAGGCGAGCCACTGCCGGTGATCGTGCAAAAAGCCGACGGCGGCTACCTGTACGCCACCACCGACCTGGCCGCCGTGCGCTACCGCAGCAACGTACTCAACGCTGACCGTGCCCTGTACTTCGTCGACCAGCGCCAGGCCCTGCACTTCAACCAGGTGTTCGAAGTGGCACGCCGCGCAGGCTTTGTCGGCCACCCGATGCAAATGGAGCACATGGGTTTCGGCACCATGAACGGCGCTGACGGCCGCCCGTTCAAGACCCGTGACGGCGGCACCGTAAAGCTGATCGACTTGCTCACCGAGGCCAAGGAGCGCGCCTACGCGCTGGTCAAGGAAAAGAACCCGAGCCTGACCGAAGCCGAACTGCGCCACATCGGCGAAGTGGTGGGCATTGGCGCGGTGAAATACGCCGACCTGTCCAAGCACCGCACCAGCGACTACAGCTTCAACTTCGAGCTGATGCTCAACTTCGAAGGCAACACCGCGCCTTACCTGCTGTATGCCTACACCCGCGTAGCCGGCGTGTTCCGCAAGCTGGGCAAGGGCTTTGACGAAGTTGAAGGCAACATCGTATTGCAGGCGGCCCACGAGCAGGACCTGGCCGCACGCTTGGCGCAGTTTGGCGAAATCCTCAACAACGTCGCCGACAAAGGCACGCCGCACGTGCTGTGCAGCTACCTGTACGACTTGGCCGGCTTGTTCTCCAGCTTCTACGAGAACTGCCCGATCCTCGCCGCCGAAACCCTGGAACAGCAGCAGAGCCGCCTGCGCCTGGCCGCCCTGACCGGCCGTACCCTCAAACAAGGTCTGGAACTGCTCGGCCTGGAAACCCTGGAGCGCATGTAAGTTGGCTGCCAAGAAAAAACCTGCCCCAAAGCGCGGCGCCAGCCGTCAGACGGCGCCGGCCAAACAGCCGATCCCCGGCTGGGTATGGCTGGCAGTCGGCCTGACCGTAGGCGCGTTCATCGTGTTCTTGATGAAGCTCGAACCCGGTGGCGACGACATCAAGCGCGCCAAACCCGAGCAGCAGAAGCCGGAGAAGGTGGCCGAGGCCAGCAAGCCCGCGCAGGCCACCCCGCAGCAGCCGGTGAAGCCGAAGTATGACTTCTACACCCTGCTGCCGGAGTCCGAGGTCATCGTGCCGCCAGAGGCCGTGCCAGAGAAGACGCCTCCGGTCCCGGCACAGCCGGTAACCCCGGTGACCCCGGCCGAAGCGGCGAAGATAGACACCGCTCGTGCACAGGCAGCCTTGCTCGGCCAGACCCCGCCACCGCCACCACCGGTGATCAAGCCGGCAGCGACCACCCAGTACTTCCTGCAGGCGGGCTCGTTCCGCAAGCAGGCCGATGCCGACAAGGTGCGCGCACAGATCATTCTGCTGGGCCAGGCGGTAAAGGTGGAGTCAGGTACGGTCAAGGACGAAACCTGGTACCGCGTGCTGGTCGGGCCGTTCAGCAATCGTGAGCAGTTGACCGGCGCACAGAAGCAGCTGGCCGGGGCTGGGTTCAGCAACCTGTTGCTGCAACAGCGCCAGACCCGCCAGTAAGCCTTGGTTGGGGGCTGCGTTGCAGCCCCCGCCTACCTCATCCCCGCCCCGCATTCCGCTCGGAAACCTGGCTGTTCAGCGTCCAGAAGTCATACAGCACCCCCACCAGGAACAACCCGCCGGTAAAGAAGTAGATGATCGCGGTGATCCATTTACCCTGATACAGGCGATGCAGGCCGAACACCCCCAGGAAGGTCAGCAGAACCCAGGCGATGTTGTAGTCGATACGCCCCGACTGGAACCTCAGGTCAGCCTCACGGTCCATGGACGGGATCAGAAACAGGTCGATCAGCCAACCGATTCCCAGCAGGCCGAAGGTGAAGAACCAAAGGGTCCCCGTAATCGGCTTGCCATAGTAGAAACGATGGGACCCGGTGAAGCCGAAAATCCACAGCAAGTAGCCAATGGTTTTGCTGTGGGTGTCGTGAAAGGGCGCCCCCTGTTGATAACTGTTCATTCATAGCCCCTTTGGGTTATCCGAAAATTTTCTAAAAAAAAATGTGACTTTCTCGTCGCAGGCCGACGTACGGCACCTGGGCAATCGACCAACGGATCAAAGATTGATCAAAAAGCTGTTATAAAGTTGCGCGCCCAACACATAACTATTCATAAGAGCTTCATCTATGCCGCCTTTGATCAAGACATGGCTGACCCTCTGCCTATTATTGCCCCTGGCCGCCCACGCCACCAATCGTGAGCAACGTCTTCCCAATGGTTTCACCGGCTACACCACCAACGCCTCGGTGAAACACGCACCGGTCAAGCAAACCACACTGCGCGCTCGCCCAAGCAATGCCGCCAGCAGCCGCGGCGTGCAGGTTGCCGCCATGTCGCCGAAGCAAAGCAGCGATGTGCTCAGCCGTGCGGTGAATGTGCTCGGTACCCCCTATGTTTGGGGCGGCAGCAGCCCGAAAAAAGGCTTCGACTGCAGCGGGCTGGTCAAGTACGCCTTCAATGACGTCGCCGATGTCGACCTGCCGCGCACCTCCAATGCCATGGCCCAGGGCCACGGCGTGAAGGTGGCCAAAGGTGACCTGAAGCCTGGCGACCTGATTTTCTTCAACATCAAGAGCCGCCGGGTGAACCATGTTGCCATTTACCTGGGCAACGACCGCTTCATCCACGCCCCACGGCGCGGCAAGCGGGTGAGCATCGACACCCTGAGCAAGCCGTACTGGCAGAAGCATTACGTCGTGGCCAAGCGAGTACTGCCGAAGGAACAGCAGCAGCTGAGCCTGGCCAAGCGTTAAGCAGGCCAGCCTCTTCGCGGGCCAGCCCGCTCCCACAGCGATGACACAGCCCTCAAAATCTGTGCTGACCCTGTGGGAGTGGACTTGCCCGAGAAAGGGCCGGTGTAAACACTACAGGTCGTTGATCAGCCCCTTCTCTTTCAACCCCCGCATCGCCCCCTCCATCGTCCGCATCCCCTCCACCCCTCCCGCCTGCATCACCGAACACAACTGCGCCATCCGCCCCTCCCGAACCAGATTGCGCACCGCCGGCGTCGCCACCAGCACTTCCCGAGCCGCCACCCGTCCACCGCCCACACGCCTGACCAGCACCTGCGCGACCACCAGGCGCAGCGACTCGGCCAACATCGCCCGCACCAACGGCTTTTCCTCGGCAGCGAACACCTCCACCAACCTGTCGATACTGCTGGCCGCCGAACGCGCATGCACGGTTGCCAGCACCAGATGCCCGGTTTCGGCCGCGCGCAGGGCCAGGCGAATGGTTTCCAGGTCACGCAACTCACCGATCATGATCACATCCGGGTCCTGGCGCAGCGCACTGCGTAGCCCCTGAGCAAAGCTGTGGCTATGACGCCCCACCTCGCGCTGATTGACCAGGCTGCGCTGGCTGCCGTGGATAACTTCGACAGGGTCCTCCAGGGTAATGATGTGCAGCGCCCGCTCGCGATTCAGTTGATCAACCAGCGTCGCCAGGGTGCTGGACTTTCCACTGCCGGTCGGCCCGCCCACCAGGATCAAGCCATCACGGCATTGGGCAACAGCTTGAAACACATCTGCCAGATCAAGCTCATCCAGCGTGGCAATTCGCCCCTGAATCAACCGAAAAGTGACAGCTGGGCCATTCAATTGGCGAAACAGGTTCAGCCGAAAACGCCCAAGGGCAGGTAACTCCAGCGCCAGATCCAGTTCATCGCCATGGGCCCACTGTCGTCGCTGGTGGTCATCCAGCACGGCAGCCATGCCATCGATCAAGGCATCCGCCCCCAAGGTCGGCAAATCCATCCCCTGCAACTCGCCATCCAAACGCAGCATCGGTATCTGGCCCGCCGCCAGGTGCAGGTCCGAAGCCCCCGCATCCACGGCCCGGGCCAACAGGTCAGTCACGTCCATGAGACTCCCCAAAGGCCTTCAAGTAGGTAGAATGCCGCAAACCCTTCAGTTGCCGGCATCCGTCCATGTCCACCCTAGCAGACAACCTTTCCGCGATTTCCGCCCGTATCGCCAGCGCCGCCCAGGCAGCCGGGCGCGATCCGGCCAGCGTTCAGTTGCTGGCCGTGAGCAAGACCAAGCCGGCCAGCGCCATCCGCGAGATCCACACCGCAGGCGTGCGCGATTTCGGGGAGAACTACCTACAGGAAGCGCTGACAAAGCAGCAGGAGCTCAGCGACTTGCCCTTGATCTGGCACTTCATCGGCCCCATTCAGTCGAACAAGACCAAGGCCATCGCCGAGCATTTCGACTGGGTACATTCCGTGGACCGCCTGAAAATTGCCCAACGCCTGTCCGAGCAGCGCCCTGCCGGTCTGGCGCCGCTGAACCTCTGCCTGCAAGTGAACGTGAGTGGCGAAGACAGCAAGTCTGGCTGCGCCCCCGCAGACCTGCCGGCCTTGGCCAAGGCCGTGGCCGGGCTGCCCAACCTGCGCTTGCGCGGGCTGATGGCAATCCCCGAGCCCACCGACGACCGCGCCGCCCAGGAGGCTGCCTTCGCCCATTTGCGCCAGTTGCAGGAAAACCTGGGGCTTGATCTGGACACCCTGTCCATGGGCATGAGCCACGATCTGGAAGCCGCGATCGCACAGGGTGCGACCTGGGTGCGTATCGGCACCGCCCTGTTCGGTGCCCGCGACTACGGCAACACCTGATTCCATGCTTCACTCACTCTTTTCCACAAGGACCTGACATGAGCAAGACACGTATTGCCTTTATCGGCGCCGGCAACATGGCCGCCAGCCTGATCGGCGGTCTGCGTGCCCAGGGGCTGGACGCCTCGCAGATCCGCGCCAGCGACCCGGGCGCCGAGACCCGCGGCCGCATCCAGGCCGAGCACGGCATCGAAACCTTCGAGGACAACGCCCAGGCCATCGAGGGCGCCGACGTCATCGTGCTGGCGGTCAAACCACAAGTCATGAAGGCCGTGTGCCAGGCCCTGCAACCCAACCTGCGGGATGGCCAACTGATCGTTTCCATCGCTGCCGGCATCACCTGCGCCAGCCTGCAAAGCTGGGTGGGCGCTCGCCCGGTGGTACGCTGCATGCCCAATACCCCCGCACTGCTGCGCCAGGGCGTGAGCGGCCTGTACGCCACCGCCGAAGTGTCCGGCGAACAGCGCCAGCAGGCCGAACAACTGCTGTCGGCCGTGGGCACCGCCTTGTGGTTGCAGCAAGAACAGCAACTGGACGCCGTTACCGCCGTATCCGGCAGCGGCCCGGCCTACTTTTTCCTGCTGATCGAGGCCATGACCGCAGCCGGCGAAAAACTTGGCCTGCCACGCGAAACCGCTTCCCAGCTAACCTTGCAGACCGCCCTGGGCGCCGCGCGCATGGCGGTTGCCAGCGATGTCGATGCCGCCGAACTGCGCCGCCGCGTCACCTCGCCCGCCGGCACCACGGAAGCGGCGATCAAATCGTTCCAGGCCAGCGGCTTCGAAGCCATCGTCGAGCAGGCGCTGCAAGCTGCAGCCACGCGCTCCGCCGAACTGGCCGAACAACTGGGCAAATAAGGAGCTTTAGATGAATGCACTGTCCGGCGCCGCGATCTTCGTGGTGCAAACCTTGGTCAGCCTGTACCTGGTGATCGTCCTGCTGCGCTTCGTGCTGCAACTGGTCAAGGCCAATTTCTACAACCCGCTGTGCCAGTTCGCGGTGCGTGCCACCCAGCCGCTGCTCAAGCCGATCCGCCGGGTCATTCCCAGTGTCGGCGGGCTGGACACCTCGTCGCTGCTGTTGGCAATCGTGATCCAGGCGCTGCTGATGGGCTTTGTGCTGATGGTCACCTATGGCACCTTCGGCGACATCCTGCACCTGCTGATGTGGGCGATCATCGGCATCACTTCGCTGTTCCTGAAGATCTTCTGGGTGGCCATGATCGTCATGGTGATCGTGTCCTGGGTAGCCCCCAACAGCCACAATCCGGCGGCCGAGTTGGCCTACCAGATCAGCGAGCCGGTACTGGCACCGTTCCGCCGCCTGGTGCCCAACCTGGGCGGCATGGACATCTCGCCGATCTTCGCCTTCCTGGCGATCCAGGTGATCCAGTCGTTCGTAATGCCCCCGCTGGCCGCCTACGCTGGCATGCCACAAGAACTGTGGCGCATGATCTGACCCTGCTTACCCCCAGCGGCAAGCCTTTGCTTGCCGCTGGGGGTAGCGCTCTTTAGACTTACGCCTCCGTCAAGCGTGAGCAGGGTCGATGTCCACTGTCTTTCCCGTAGATTCCGTCGGTCTGGTAGTACCGCAAACCGCCCGGTTCGATGAACCGCTGGCCCTGGCCTGTGGCCGCTCCCTGGCCAGTTACGAACTGGTCTACGAGACCTATGGCACCCTGAACGCCAGCGCGAGCAACGCCGTGCTGATCTGCCATGCCCTTTCCGGCCACCACCATGCCGCTGGCTACCATGCCGCCACCGACCGCAAGCCGGGCTGGTGGGATAGCTGCATCGGCCCCGGCAAGCCAATCGATACCAACCGCTTCTTCGTGGTCAGCCTGAACAACCTCGGCGGCTGTAACGGCAGCACCGGCCCCAGCAGTGTCAACCCGGCCACCGGCAAGCCCTATGGCGCCGATTTCCCGGTACTGACCGTGGAGGACTGGGTGCATAGCCAGGTGCGCCTGGGCGAACGTCTGGGCATCCAGCAATGGGCCGCCGTGGTCGGCGGCAGCCTGGGCGGCATGCAGGCGCTGCAATGGACCATCAGCTACCCCGAGCGCGTGCGCCATTGCGTCGACATTGCCTCGGCGCCCAAACTGTCGGCACAGAACATCGCCTTCAACGAGGTGGCCCGTCAGGCCATTCTCACCGACCCCGAGTTCCACGGCGGTTCGTTCCAGGACCAGGGCGTAATCCCCAAGCGCGGCCTGATGCTGGCACGCATGGTCGGCCACATTACCTACCTGTCCGACGACTCGATGGGTGAAAAATTCGGCCGTGAGCTGAAAAGCGACAAGCTCAACTACGACTTCCACAGCGTCGAGTTCCAGGTCGAAAGCTACCTGCGCTATCAGGGCGAGGAGTTTTCCGGCCGTTTCGACGCCAATACCTACCTGCTGATGACCAAGGCGCTGGACTATTTCGACCCAGCCGCCGCCCAGGGTGGTGACCTGGCTGCCACCCTGGCCCATGTCACGGCGGACTACTGCATCATGTCGTTCACCACCGACTGGCGCTTCTCGCCGGCCCGTTCACGCGAGATCGTCGACGCCCTGATGGCCGCGCGTAAAAACGTCTGCTACCTGGAGATCGACTCGCCTTATGGGCACGATGCCTTCCTGATCCCCACACCTCGCTACATGCAGGGTTTCTCGAACTACATGAACCGCATTGCCATCTGAGGACAGCATGAGAGCCGATCTGGAAATCATCCACGACTGGATCCCCGCCGGCAGCCGGGTACTCGACCTGGGCTGCGGCAGTGGCGAACTGCTGGCCTCGCTGCGTGACCGCAAGCAGGTCACCGGCTATGGCCTGGAGATCGACGCCGACAACATCGCCGCCTGCGTGGCCAAGGGCGTCAACGTCATCGAGCAGGACCTGGACAAAGGCCTGGGCAACTTCGCCAGCAACAGCTTCGACGTGGTGATCATGACCCAAGCCCTGCAGGCCGTGGAGTACCCTGACCGCATCCTCGACGAGATGCTGCGCGTGGGCCGCCAGTGCATCATCACCTTCCCCAACTTCGGCCACTGGCGCTGCCGCTGGTACCTGGCGACCAAAGGCCGCATGCCGGTCTCGGACTTCATGCCGTACACCTGGTACAACACACCGAACATCCACTTCTGCACCTTCGCCGACTTCGAAGAACTGGTGCACGAACGACGGGCCAAGGTGCTCGACCGCCTGGCGGTCGACCACCTGCACCGTAACGGGTGGGGTGGCCGGCTATGGCCTAATCTACTAGGTGAGATCGGCATCTACCGCGTCAGCAGCCCGAGCCTGCAAGAGCACCAGCTCGCGGTCTGACGCCCACCGGAGGAATCGCCCCATGCGTCGCCTAGCCCTGTTCCTGATCAGCCTGTGCCTGGCCCTGCCGGTACTGGCTGCCGATGCCGCCCGCCCCGAGCGCAAGGAAGTGTTTGGCGACGTGACGGTGCACTACAGCGCATTCACGTCGAGCATGCTTACACCCGAAGTGGCCGCAGCGACTGGTCTTGTACGCAGCAAGAACCAGGGCGTGCTCAACATTGCCGTGCTCAAGGCCAACAAGTCCACCCCGGCGTTGGTCAGCGGCACGGTCAAAGACCTGACGGGGCGCAGCAGCCCGCTGTCGTTCAAGCAAATTACCGAACAAGGCGCGGTGTACTACATCGCCCAATTCAAGATCGACCAACCAGAAACCGTCACCTTCGACCTGAACATCGAAACCGGCGGGATCAGCAACTCCCTCAGCTTCAACCAGGACGTGTTCCCAGGCGAATGATGAATTTCCAGCAACTCGTATTGGCCAGCCACAACGCCGGCAAACTCAAGGAACTCCAGGCCATGCTCGGCCAGTCCGTGCAACTGCGCTCGATTGGCGAGTTCAGCCAGGTCGAGCCAGAAGAGACCGGCCTGTCGTTCGTCGAAAACGCCATCCTCAAAGCGCGCAATGCCGCCCGTATTTCCGGCCTGCCAGCCCTGGCCGACGACTCTGGCCTGGCGGTGGACTTCCTCGGCGGCGCGCCGGGCATCTACTCGGCACGCTACGCCGATGGCAAGGGTGACGCGGCGAACAACGCCAAGCTGCTCGAAGCGTTGAAAGACGTGCCTGAAGCCGAGCGCGGCGCGCAGTTCGTCTGCGTACTGGCGTTGGTACGCCACGCCGACGACCCGTTGCCAATCCTCTGCGAAGGACTGTGGCACGGCAGCATCCTTTTTGAAGCCAGCGGCGAGCACGGCTTTGGCTACGACCCATTGTTCTGGGTACCGGAGCGAAGCTGCTCCAGCGCCGACCTGGCTCCGGCAGACAAGAACCAGCTCAGCCACCGCGCCCGTGCCATGGCCCTGCTGCGCCAACGTCTGGGCCTGGCATGATCGCAACGCTGTCCACTCCCGGCGCGGTGCGCTTCACCAGCCTGCCGCCGCTGGCGCTGTACATCCACATCCCGTGGTGCGTACGCAAATGCCCTTACTGCGACTTCAACTCCCACGCTGCCGGGCCTGAACTGCCGGAAGACGCCTACGTCACAGCACTGCTGGACGACCTCGACCAGGAACTGGCCGCCGTGCAAGGCCGCCCGATCAGCTCGATCTTTTTCGGTGGCGGTACGCCCAGCCTGTTCAGCGCCAACGCCCTTGGCCGTTTGCTGCGCGGCGTGGAACAGCGCATCCCATTTGCGCCAGACATCGAAATTACCCTGGAAGCCAACCCAGGCACCTTCGAGCAGGACAAGTTCAAGGCCTACCGGCAAACCGGCATCAACCGCCTGTCCATCGGAGTGCAGAGCTTCCAACCGGCCAAGCTGGAGGCGCTGGGGCGCATTCACAACGGCGATGAAGCGGTGCGTGCCGCCGGCATGGCACGCGCCGCCGGCTTCGACAACTTCAACATGGACCTGATGCACGGCCTGCCCGACCAGTCGCTGGATGATGCGCTGGGCGACCTGCGCCAGGCCATTGACCTGGGGCCGACGCACCTGTCGTGGTACCAGCTGACCGTGGAACCAAACACGGTATTCTGGAACCAACCGCCAGAGCTGCCCGAAGACGACATCCTCTGGGACATCCAGGAAGCCGGCCAGGCGCTGATGACCGAGCACGGTTACCGCCAGTACGAGGTATCGGCGTATGCGCAGGCAGGCCGCGCCGCCCGGCACAACCTCAACTACTGGCGCTTCGGCGACTTCATCGGCATCGGTGCAGGTGCCCACGGCAAGCTCACCTTCGCCGACGGGCGCATCCTGCGCACCTGGAAGACCCGCCTGCCCAAGGACTACCTGAACCTGGCCAAGCCGTTCAAGGCCGGCGAGAAGCTATTGCCGGTGGACGAGCTGCCGTTCGAGTTCCTGATGAACGCCCTGCGGCTTACCGATGGCGTGGAAGCCGAACTGTTTACCCAACGCACGGGCTTGCCATTGGAACAACTGCGCGAGGCACGCCGCGCCGCCGAACAAAAGGGCCTTTTGCAGGTCGAACCGGATCGACTGGTGGCCACGCCAAGGGGCCAGTTGTTCCTCAATGACCTGCTGCAGTATTTCTTGACCTAAGGATGACCCATGGATCTGGTACTTGATCTGCTCGCGACGGTTTCCCGCTGGAGCCGCAGCAACCTGTCGGAGATTTCACTGGCCTTGGTAGGCTGCCTGCTGGTGCTGTTCGGCACCGATGTCAAAGCCTGGGCCGAGCAACGCCTGGGTGGCCTGGCGGGTGCCCTGCGCGTGCCGTTCATGGCATTGATGGTGATGATCGGCAGCGGTGCGGCGCTGATCTATGCCACACCGTGGGTGGTGAAGGGGCTGAGCCAGTTCAACAACTACGCGCTGGCACCGGTGTTGCTGGTGGTGCTGGTGTTGATTGGCGTGGTGGCTGATCGCAGGGGTTGAACCGCCGTCGGACTAACGCCTTACCCTGTAGGAGCGGGTTTACCCGCGAACACGGGCAAAGCCCGTGCCAGGCACCGCGTCGCCTTCTTCGCGGGTAAACCCGCTCCCACAGAAATCCCGAACGGTCTTGAGCACTATCAAGATCCGGACAAGCTTCCAGGCGCGGCTCAGCGCATCAAGCAAACGCTTCATATGCCTTGGCCTCCGTGTTGGCGGGCCAGTCTTCCAGCATCTAACTGGCGCTTCGATGCCTTCGAAAACTGTGTGAAGTCTTCAGTGAAGTGGCCAGGTTGATGGCCCTTCGAAGAGTGTCACCGGCATGGTTCTCAAGCCATGTCGAAGGGGCCGGAAAGCAGAATTCTTCTCCTACCCGGCCCATCACTGAATCTACACACAGGAGCGACGCGATAATACCTGGATCATCCAATCAAGGCTGTTAACCGCGCCGACACACGTGATGCCGGATACTTCCGCACATTGACCCAGTTTTCGAAGGTCCCTATGATCAGCTGACTGTGTGAAGTTTTCAGTGAAACCCCAGAGCGCAGGATACTCAGTCCTGTTGCTCACAAAAAAACCGCCTTTCTCAAGGCGGTTTTTTTCGCCTGCATTTCTGCAAGCACTAGCACATCAATAGGCTGACTCAGCCGTTCAATCCACCTTCTCGAACTTCAAGTCCCACACCCCATGCCCCAGCCGCTCGCCGCGGCGTTCGAACTTGGTGATCGGGCGCTCTTCCGGGCGTGGCACGTAAGTACCGTCGGCCGCACGGTTGCGGTAGCCGGGGGCGGCACTCATCACTTCCAGCATGTACTCGGCATACGGTTCCCAGTCCGTGGCCATGTGGAACACGCCACCGGGCTTGAGCTTGCGACGTACCAGCTCGGCAAACTCCAGCTGCACGATACGACGCTTGTGGTGACGCGCCTTGTGCCATGGGTCGGGGAAGAACAGCATCAAGCGGTCGAGGCTGTTGTCGGCCACGCAGCGGTTCAGCACTTCGATTGCATCGCAGTCATACACCCGCAGGTTCTTCAGCCCCTGGGTCAGCACGCCGTTGAGCAGCGCGCCCACACCCGGGCGGTGCACTTCCACACCGATGAAGTCCTGTTCAGGCGCGGCAGCGGCCATTTCCAACAGGGAATGGCCCATGCCGAAGCCAATCTCCAGGGTGCGCGGCGCCGAACGGCCGAACACCTGGTCATAGTCCACCGGGCTGTCGGCCAGCGGCAGGATGTACAGCGGGCCGCCCTGGTCCAGGCCGCGCTGCTGGCCTTCGGTCATGCGCCCGGCGCGCATCACGAAGCTCTTGATGCGGCGGTGCGGGCGAGCTTCGCCGTCGGGGGTGATCGGCGTATCGTGCGATTCAGTCATCAGTTGCTCTTACTTGATCAGACCATCCAGCGGCGAAGAGGCGCTGGCATAGAGTTTCTTCGGCATACGGCCGGCCAGGTAGGCCATGCGACCGGCGACGATGGCGTGCTTCATGGCTTCGGCCATCAGCACCGGTTGCTGGGCGTGGGCAATGGCCGAATTCATCAGCACCGCCTCGCAGCCCATTTCCATGGCGATGGTAGCGTCGGAAGCTGTACCCACACCGGCGTCGACCAGCACCGGCACCTTGGACTCTTCCAGGATGATCTGCAGGTTGTAGGGGTTGCAGATGCCCAGGCCGGTACCAATCAGGCCAGCCAACGGCATGACCGCGATGCAGCCCACCTCGGCCAATTGACGGGCGATGATCGGGTCGTCGCTGGTGTACACCATCACGTCGAAACCTTCCTTGACCAACACTTCGGCGGCCTTGAGGGTTTCGATCACGTTGGGGAACAGGGTTTTCTGGTCGGCCAGCACTTCCAGCTTTACCAGCGTCCGGGATTCATGCGATTTGCGCCCATCCAGCAGTTCGCGGGCCAGGCGACAAGTACGCACCGCTTCCACCGCGTCAAAGCAGCCTGCAGTATTCGGCAGGATGGTGTACTTGTCAGGCGACAGTACATCGAGCAGGTTCGGCTCGCCCGCATTCTGGCCCAAGTTGGTACGGCGCACGGCGACGGTGACGATTTCGGCACCCGAGGCCTCGGTGGCCAGGCGGGTTTCTTCCATGTCACGGTACTTGCCGGTACCGACCAGCAGGCGCGACTGGAAAGTACGCCCGGCCAGGGTGAAGGGCTTGTCGCTACGAACGTTGCTCATCGTTGTTCCTCGGGAAAAGGTTGCTGGGCTTGCTTGTGAACCGCCGGGCTGCTGTCAGCCGCCACCGATGGCGTGGACCACTTCGACCTGGTCGCCGTCGTTCAGCAGCGTGCTGTCGTGCTGGCTACGCGGCACGATATCCAGGTTCAGTTCCACTGCGACACGGCGCCCGGCCAGCTCAAGGCGGGTCAGCAGGGCTGCAACGCTTTCGCCAGCAGGCAGTTCGTAAGGCTCACCGTTCAATTGAATGCGCATGCGCACGGCCACCATTGTTCTTTGGGGCCCGCATTCTAGCGCCGAACCGTCCTGCAACCCAAGGGCGGTGCGCGCCATTAGTCGCGATTGTGGACCACTCGGTCAGCCCAGCCGCCAGGCCGCCAGGCCCAGGCACAGCCAGCCGGCCAAGAAGCACAGGCCGCCAATCGGGGTGATGATGCCCAGCTTGCCCAGACCGCTGAGGGTTAGCAGGTACAGGCTGCCGGAGAACAGCACGATCCCCAGCGCAAACAGGCCGCCAGCCCAGCCCACCAGGCGCCCGGGCAAGTGCACCGAGAGCACGGCAACGCCGAAGATCGCCAAGGCATGCACCAGTTGGTAAGTCACGCCGGTATGGAAAATGGCCAGGTAGTCCGCCGTCAGGCGGTTTTTCAGGCCGTGGGCGGCGAAGGCACCCAGGGCGACCCCGGTAAAGCCGAAAAAGGCGGCAAGCATCAGGAAGCTGCGAAGCATGGGACGACTCCTTGTATCGGGTCTGTATAATGGCCCCTTCCACCCGTACGGCCAAGCCATCGCCATGCTGCCAACCCTTATCCGTCGCCTCTCCCGCGCCCTGCTCTGGTTCGCTGCCGGCAGCATCGTGCTGGTGCTGGTGTTCCGCTGGGTGCCACCGCCCGGC
The DNA here is from genome assembly GCF_001320885.1 of Pseudomonas sp. NBRC 111140. Classification (NCBI taxonomy): domain Bacteria; kingdom Pseudomonadati; phylum Pseudomonadota; class Gammaproteobacteria; order Pseudomonadales; family Pseudomonadaceae; genus Pseudomonas; species Pseudomonas sp. NBRC 111140. The sequence continues at coordinate 11,081 of NZ_BCBQ01000014.1, read as the reverse complement.
ACGGCGCTGATGGTCGAGCGCAAGGTACAGTCATGGGTGAATGGCGAGCCGATCGACCTGCAGCGCGATTGGGAGCCGTGGGAGAATATCTCCGATGAACTGAAGGTTGCCGTCATCGCGGGCGAGGACCAGAAGTTCGCCAGCCACTGGGGCTTCGACATCCCAGCCATTCAGGCAGCGCTGGCCTACAACGAGCGCGGCGGTAATGTCCGCGGTGCAAGCACCCTGACCCAGCAAGTAGCCAAGAACCTGTTCCTATGGTCCGGGCGCAGCTGGTTCCGCAAAGGGCTGGAAGCCTGGTTCACGGCGCTGATCGAGTTGTTCTGGTCGAAAGAGCGAATTCTCGAGGTTTACCTGAACAGCGCCGAGTGGGGCAAAGGCGTGTTTGGTGCCCAGGCGGCAGCGCGTTATCACTTTGGCGTTGATGCCAGCCGGCTCAGCCGCCAGCAGGCGGCGCAGTTGGCCGCAGTGCTGCCTAGCCCGATCAAGTGGAGTGCCAGCCGGCCGAGTGCCTATGTGGCGAGCCGGGCCGGTTGGATTCGCCGGCAGATGAGCCAGTTGGGCGGGCCCAGCTACCTGATGCAGCTCGATACTTCGCGCAAACTTTGAGCTTTTGGGGGCTGCTGCGCAGCCCATCGCGACACAAGGCCGCTCCTACAGGCGACCGCGATCCCTTGTAGGAGCGGCCTTGCGTCGCGATGGGCCGCAAGGCGGCCCCAAAATCTCACAGGCAAAAAAAGCCGCTCACCCTATCCAGGCAAGCGGCTCTGTTTACGGCCAGGCTCGATCAGACCGCGATCAGTGCCTTGACCTTGTTCATCGCATTCTTCTCCAGCTGGCGAATCCGCTCAGCCGAAACGCTGTACTTGTCAGCCAGCTCATGCAACGTGGCTTTCTCTTCCGCCAACCAGCGCTGGTAGAGAATATCGCGGCTACGTTCATCCAAACCTTGCAGCGCTTCGTGCAGGTTGCTGGTGGAGTTATCACTCCAATCGGCATCCTCCAACTGCACCGCAGGATCGTAACGATGGTCTTCCAGGTAATGCGCTGGCGACTGGAAGGCGCTGTCGTCGTCAGCTTCCGCTGCTGGGTCGAAGGCCATGTCCTGGCCGCTGAGGCGGCTTTCCATCTCACGCACTTCGCGCGGCTCGACACCAAGGCTTTCCGCCACGCGATGCACTTCGTCGTTGTTCAGCCAAGCCAGGCGCTTCTTCTGGCTGCGCAGGTTGAAGAACAACTTGCGTTGGGCCTTGGTGGTCGCCACCTTGACGATGCGCCAGTTGCGCAGGATGAACTCGTGAATCTCTGCCTTGATCCAGTGTACGGCGAACGACACCAGGCGCACGCCCATTTCCGGGTTGAAGCGCTTGACGGCTTTCATCAGGCCGACATTGCCTTCCTGGATCAGGTCGGCCTGGGCCAACCCGTAGCCGGCATAGCTACGGGCGATATGTACGACGAAACGCAGGTGGGCCATCACCATTTGACGAGCGGCCTCGACATCCTGCTCATAATAGAGACGCTCGCCCAGATCACGCTCCTGCTCGACCGTCAGCAGCGGGATGCTGTTGACCGTGTGCACATAGGCTTCCAGGTTTGCACCGGGCACCAGGGCATAGGCAGGTTGCAACGATGTGGTCATTCAAGAACCTCCGACTTACTAAACTCGCACCTTGTGGGCGCTGCCAACATTGACCTGGAACGACGGTACAAGTTCCGTAGTGAAGAAAATGTCAATGCTGGCACGTAAAAACTATCGCGGCGCCAGCTCGTTCAGGTGACGAGCGACGGCAATCCATGCACCGATATACCCCAACAGCACCGCTCCGATCAAGAGCGACAGACCATCGGACGCTGGCACCCCGCCAAGGGCGAAGTCACTGCCGTACAGCCCGGAAAGCCCCACAACCGCGTCATTCAGCCAGTTCAGGCCGAACGCCAGGATACCCCACGCCAGCACCCCCGCACCCAGGCCATACAAGGCGCCCATGTACAGGAAAGGCCGGCGCACGTAGGCGTCAGTGCCGCCTACCAGCTTGATCACTTCGATCTCGACACGGCGGTTTTCAATATGTAGACGAATTGTGTTACCGATTACTAAAAGCAGGGCAGAAATCAGCATCACGGCCAGGCCGAAGACAAAGCGGTCACCCAATTTGAGGATGGCTGCCAGGCGCTCGACCCACACCAGGTCCAGTTGTGCCACTTCCACCCGCGGCAGTTCCGACAAACGCTGACGCAAGGCATCCAGGGCCGGCTTGTCGACCTCGGTCGGGGTCACCACAACCACGCCAGGCAGTGGGTTGTCGGGCAGCTCGCGCAAGGCTTCACCCAAGCCAGACTGCTGCTGGAACTCCTCCAGCGCCTGCTCGCGGCTGACAAACTGCGCGTCCGCGACCCCGGGCATGCCCTTGATTTCGTCGCGCAGGGCCTCGCCATCGCGGCTACCGGCATCAAGCTTGAGGTACAGCGAAATCTGCGCAGCGCGTTGCCACGAGCCGCCAAGCTGCTCGACGTTCTTCAGCAGCAACGACAGGCCCATGGGCATGCTCAGCGCCACAGCCATCACCAGGCAGGTGAAAAAGCTGCCGATCGGCTGCTTGCCCAGGCGACGCAGGCTGTCCGCCATGCTGGCGCGGTGGCTTTCCAGCCAGGCATGCAGCAGCGTGCGGAAATCCGGTCCGTCATCGTCTTCGCCGCGCTTTTTCTTCGCCGGTTGCGGGTCGGCCGGCTTTGGCGCAACCCGCTCGGAAACTTTCGGCGTTCGTGTAGTGCTCATTGCCCGGCCTCCCCATCGCCGATCAAGCGGCCGCGCTGCAAGGTGAGCATGCGGTGGCGCATGCGCGCAATCAGTGCCAGGTCGTGGCTGGCGATCAATACCGTGGTGCCCAGGCGGTTGATGTCCTCGAATACACCCATGATCTCTGCAGCCAGGCGCGGGTCGAGGTTACCGGTGGGTTCGTCGGCCAGCAGCAGCGCGGGCTGGTGGACAATGGCACGGGCGATGCCCACCCGCTGCTGCTGCCCGGTGGACAGGTCGGCCGGGAACAGCTCGCCCTTGTCGGACAGCGACACACGCTCCAGCGCCGAGTCCACACGCTTGGCGATCTCGGCCTTGGACAGGCCAAGAATCTGCAGTGGCAGGGCAATGTTGTTGAACACCGTGCGGTCGAACAACAACTGGTGGTTCTGGAACACCACGCCGATCTGCCGGCGCAGGAACGGGATTTGCGCGTTGCTGATCTGGCCCAGGTCCTGGCCGGCCAGCATCAGCTTGCCGCTGGTCGGGCGCTCCATGGCCAGCAACAGGCGCAGCAAGGTGCTCTTGCCAGCACCCGAGTGCCCGGTCACGAACAGGAACTCGCCCCGACGCGCCCGGAAGCTCAGCTCATGCAAACCCACATGACCGTTGGGATAGCGCTTGGCAACCTGTTCGAATCGGATCATGGTCAGTCTCGCTCGGCGAACAGAGCCTTGACGAACGGCTCGGCTTCAAAGGTGCGCAGGTCGTCGATACCTTCACCGACACCGATGAAGCGGATTGGGATATTGAACTGCTTGGCCAGGGCGAAGATCACCCCGCCTTTGGCAGTGCCGTCCAGCTTGGTCAGGGCCAGGCCGGTCAGCTCGACGCTCTGATTGAAGTACTTGGCTTGGCTGATGGCGTTCTGGCCGGTGCCGGCATCGAGCACCAGCAACACCTCGTGCGGCGCCTCGGCATCAAGCTTGCCGATGACCCGGCGGACCTTCTTCAGCTCTTCCATCAGGTTGTCTTTGGTGTGCAGGCGCCCGGCGGTATCAGCGATCAGCACGTCGACGCCACGGGCCTTGGCAGCCTGCACGGCGTCGAAGATCACCGAAGCGGAGTCGGCACCGGTATGCTGAGCGATCACCGGAATCTGGTTACGCTCGCCCCATACCTGCAACTGCTCGACCGCCGCCGCACGGAAGGTATCACCGGCAGCCAGCATCACCTTCTTGCCTTCCAGCTGCAGCTTCTTCGCCAGTTTGCCGATGGTGGTGGTCTTGCCGGCGCCGTTCACGCCAACCACGAGGATCACATAGGGTTTGTTCTGTGCCTGCACTTTCAGCGGCTGTTCGACTGGGCGCAGCAGCGCGGCCAGTTCTTCCTGCAACGATTTGTACAGGGCATCGGCGTCGGCCAGCTGCTTGCGCGCGACCTTCTGGGTCAGGTTCTGGACGATGGCCGAGGTGGCTTCCACGCCGACGTCGGCGGTCAGCAGGCGCGTTTCGATTTCGTCGAGCAGGTCGTCGTCGATGACCTTCTTGCCAAGAAACAGGCTGGCCATGCCCTCGCCGATACTGGCGCTGGTCTTGGACAGTCCCTGTTTGAGCCGGGCGAAGAAGCCGGGCTTGGCTTGCTCGGTAACGGTTGCGGCGACAGGGGCTGGCTCGGGCTCAGGCTGCACGGGCTCTGCCACCGGGCGCTCGGGGATCGCAGGCGGGGCCTTTGGCTCCAGGTCAGGGACGAGCGCGACGGGCTCTTCGGCAACGGGCAGGACCAGGTTGCTGACAGGGGGTTCGATGATTTGAGTGGCAGGAACAGCTACGGGCGCAGGGGTTTCGACCTGCGGGGCGGCAGACTGCGCACTCGCAGGCAACCCCGCGTCCACAGGGGACAGGGCAGGCTCAGGGGCCGAGGCAACCACCGGGGCGGGTGCAGACTCAAGGACCGGGGCTACCACTGGGGCATTTGCAGGCTCAGGGGCCAATGCTGGCTCGGCAGCTCGAGGGGCTTCAGTTGCAGGCGCTGGGGCCTGTGCAGCCACCGGCTCCACTGGAGCAGCTTCAGGGCGCTCGACGGCGGGCTGCGGCGCTACCGGCTCTGCAGCCTGCGGCTCGGGGGCTTGTGGCTGTTCGGCGACAGGTTGCTGCGGCTTCTTGCGAAACCAGCTGAACAGGCCTTTCTTTTCGCCAGCTTCGGCCGGCGCTTTTTTGTCGTCGTTGGAACCAAACATGGAGGACGGCTATCTCAGGGTAGCGATGGGCCAGCTACGGCGCATCGGGAATTCTCTCTACGCAGAACAGACTATCTTGAAGCCGGCTGGTTCATGCGCAACGTTTTGTCTTAGTGTCCTGTGGGCCAGAACGGCGACAGGCATGGTCGCCAGGCAACCGGATCAGTATCCTAGCACCTCCTGGCCCGTCGACGCTAAACCCTGCGGGCCGCCGAACAGGTTGAACACCTTATGAATGCTCTAGCCCGCCGCGCCGCTGGCCTGTTGCTCGGCACGCTCTGCCTGCCGCTCGCGGCCTTCGCCGCCGATGTGCAACCCACCCACGAATTCATCCTCGACAATGGCCTGAAGGTCGTGGTGCGTGAAGACCATCGCGCCCCGGTGGTGGTCTCGCAGATCTGGTACAAGGTCGGCTCCAGCTACGAAACCCCGGGCCAGACCGGCTTGTCCCACGCGCTTGAACACATGATGTTCAAGGGCAGCGCCAAGGTCGGCCCCGGCGAAGCTTCGCGCATTCTGCGTGACCTCGGCGCCGATGAAAACGCCTTCACCAGCGACGACTACACCGCCTATTACCAGGTACTGGCCCGCGACCGCCTGCCCGTAGCCCTGGAGCTGGAGGCCGATCGCCTGGCCAGCCTGCGCCTGCCAGCCGACGAGTTCAGCCGCGAAATCGAAGTCATCAAGGAAGAACGCCGCCTGCGCACCGACGACCAGCCCAATTCCAAGGCGTTCGAGCTGTTCCGCGCCATGGCCTTCCCGGCCAGCGGCTACCACACCCCGACCATCGGCTGGATGGCCGACCTGGAGCGCATGAAGGTCGAAGAACTGCGCCACTGGTACGAGTCCTGGTATGCGCCCAACAACGCCACCCTGGTGGTGGTCGGCGATGTCACCGCCGACGAGGTCAAGGGCCTGGCGCAGAAGTACTTCGGCAGCATTCCCAAGCGCGCCGTGCCCCCCGCCAAGCTGCCCCTGGAACTTGCCGAGCCTGGCCAGCGTCAGCTCACCCTGCACGTACGTACCCAGTTGCCGAGCCTGATCTACGGCTTCAACGTGCCTGGTTTGCCCACCGCCAAGGACCCACGCACCGTACATGCCCTGCGCCTGATCTCGGCACTGCTCGACGGCGGCTACAGCGCCCGCCTGCCGGCCCGCCTGGAGCGTGGCCAGGAGCTGGTGGCCGGTGCGTCGTCCAGCTACAACGCCTTCACGCGCGGCGACAGCCTGTTCCTGATCTCGGCCACGCCGAACGTGCAGAAGCAGAAAACCCTCGCAGACGTGGAAAAGGGCGTCTGGCAGTTGCTTGATGAACTCAAGACCACACCACCCAGCGCCGAAGAACTGGAGCGCGTACGCGCCCAGGTCATCGCCGGCCTGGTCTACGACCGCGACTCCATCAGCAGCCAGGCCACCACCATTGGCCAGCTGGAAACCGTCGGTTTGTCCTGGAAACTGATCGACAGCGAGCTTGACGAGCTCAAGCGCGTCACCCCGCAGGACATCCAGAACGCCGCGCGCACCTACTTCACCCGCGAACGCCTGAGCGTTGCCCATGTACTGCCTGAGGAGTCCGCTCATGAGTAATCGCCGCGCACCACGCCCAACCCTGTTGGCCACGGGCATTCGCGCCCTGGCGCTGGCGGCAGTGCTGGTCGCCCCGGCAATGGCCGATAACGTGGCCAAGGCCGACAACAGTGCAGCCCGCCCGGCCAATACCTTGCAATCGCTGGCCGAACTGGATGGCAAGGCGCCCAGCCGACGCCAACTGAACATCCAGCACTGGAACACCGCCGAAGGTGCCCGGGTGCTGTTCGTCGAAGCACGCGAACTGCCCATGTTCGACTTGCGCGTCACCTTCGCTGCCGGTAGTAGCCAGGACGGCGGTACACCAGGCGTGGCCGCGCTGACCAACGCCATGCTCAACGAGGGCGTGGCCGGCAAGGACGTGACTGCCATCGCCGAAGGCTTCGAAGGCCTGGGCGCGGACTTTGGCAACGGCTCTTACCGGGACATGGCCGTGGCCTCGTTGCGCAGCCTCAGCACCAAGGACAAGCGCGAGCCGGCCCTCAAGCTGTTTACCGAAGTGGCGGGCAAGCCAACGTTCCCCGAAGACGCGCTCAAACGCATCAAGAACCAGATGCTGGCCGGTTTTGAATACGAGAAGCAAAACCCCGGCAAGATCGCCGGCAAGGCCCTGTTCGGCAATCTTTATGGCGACCACCCCTACGCTCACCCAAGCGACGGCACCGCCGAAAGCATCACGGCCATCAGCCTGGCACAGCTGCGTGCCTTCCACGCAAAGGCCTACACCGGCGGCAACGCGGTGATCGCACTGGTTGGCGACCTCAGCCGTGCCGAAGCCGAAGCCATCGCCGCCCAGGTATCCGCCGGCCTGCCCAAAGGCCCGGCGCTGCCCGCACCGGCCCAGCCCGCTGATGCCAAAGCCGGCCTGACCCACATCGACTTCCCGTCCAAGCAGACTCACCTGATGCTGGCCGAGCTGGGTATCGACCGCCAGGACCCGGACTGGCCAGCCCTGTCGCTGGGCAACCAGATACTCGGCGGTGGCGCCTTCGGAACCCGCCTGATGAGCGAGGTGCGTGAAAAACGTGGCCTGACCTACGGCGTCTACTCGGTGTTCAGCCCGATGCAGGTACGCGGCCCGTTCATGATCAACCTGCAAACCCGCGCCGAGCTCAGCGAGGGCACGCTCAAGCTGGTGCAGGACATTCTTGCCGACTACCTCAAGAATGGCCCTACCCAGCAGGAGCTGGACGATGCCAAGCGCGAGCTGGCCGGCAGTTTCCCACTGTCCAATGCCAGCAACGCCAGCATCGTCGGCCAACTGGGCGCAATCGGCTTTTACAACTTGCCGCTGACCTGGCTGGAGGACTTCATGCAGCAGTCCCAGGCCCTCACCGTCGAACAGGTCAAGGCGGCCATGAACAAACACCTGTCAGCCGATAAACTGGTGATCGTCACCGTTGGCCCGAAAGTGCCACAAAAACCGCTGCCAGCACCCACTGAAAAGCCCTCCGAGCAACCGCTCGGGGTACCGGAGCACTAATGCCAAGATCCACCCCTCCCGCCCGCCCGCAAGCGGGCCAAAGCAAGGGCCAGGGCCACCTGCGCATCATCGCCGGCGAGTGGCGCAGCCGCCGCCTGGCGGTGCCGGAAGGCGAAGGCCTGCGGCCAACGCCTGACCGCGTGCGGGAAACCGTATTCAACTGGCTGGCACCCTACATCGAAGGTGCCCACGTGCTGGACGCCTTCACCGGCAGTGGCGCCCTGGTGCTCGAAGCCCTGTCACGCGGGGCCGAGGACGCTGTGGCGCTGGACAGCAACCCGGCGGCCATCGCCAACCTGAAGAACAACCTTGAGATCCTGCGCTGCCCGCGCGGGCAAATTCTGCAAACCGACGCCCTGCGCTACCTGCAAGGCCAGGCCAAGCAGCAATTCGATGTGGTGTTCCTCGACCCGCCGTTCCATCAGGACCTGCTGGCCAATACCTGTGACCTGCTGGAACAGAACCAGTGGCTGAACGAGCAGGCATGGGTGTACACCGAGAGCGAAGCCGCACCATCGACCTTGCAACTGCCCGGCAACTGGCGCCTGCACCGCGAGAAGAAGACCGGCCAGGTGCACTACGCACTCTGGCAGCGGGGCTGACCCCCTGACGGGTTGGGTGTATTTAGTTACCGCAACCCCGTCCAGGCTCTGGTTGAAGCTGCGCCTTCGTTTCCCGAAGGAGCACTTCAACCATGACCGAACGCCCCTCCCCACCCTTGCCGGCAAGCTCGGTAAGTGCGTTCACCCTTGCCAATGGCCTGCGCGTCTATCTACGCGAAGACCACCGCGCGCCGCTGGTCAGCGCGCAGTTGTGGTATCACGTCGGCTCCAGCTACGAGCCAGAAGGCCACACTGGCCTTTCCCATGCCCTGGAGCACTTGCTGTTCGAGGGCAGCAGCAAACTGGCTGCTGGCCAGTATTCAGCCCTGATGACCCTTTTGGGAGGAGAGCCGAATGCGTTCACCGGCGCCGAGGCTACCGTCTTTCCACTGACACTGCCTGCCAGTCGCCTGGAAATCGCCCTGGAGGCAATGGCCGACATCATGGCCAGCGCCACGCTCAGCGCTTCTCCTTTCGCTCGAGAGCTGGCAGTGGTCATGGCAGAACGACGAGAGGATGTCGACAACAACCCTTTGGCACTGGCAATGGAACATCACCTGTTGCTGGCCTATGGCAACAACGGTTATGGCACCCCGGTGATCGGCCACGCTACCGATCTCGGCCATATGACCCTGGCTGCCGCACGCACCTGGTACCAAACCTGGTACCACCCCAACAATGCTACGCTCGCGGTGGCCGGCAACGTTACCCTGCCACAGCTGCAAACGCTGGTGGCGCGGCACTTTGCAGCGATCCCCGCTCATCGCCTGCCTGTACAGCAAGTACCTACTACGCCCTCTGGGCAGGTCCGGCGCTGCCAGACCCTGCATTTGCAAGGTCTGAACACGGCCGTGATCATCAGTTTCAACCTCCCCAGCCAATGCACCGCCAGCTCTAGCAGCCAAGCCTATGCACTGCGTTTGCTTCCCGAAATGCTTGCCCAAGGCTATGCCAGCATCCTGCAGCGCAACCTGGTGCTGAATGAACCGTTTCTGCAAAGTTTGACGTCGAGATATGAACCCTGGCGGCGCGGTGACAGCCTGCTGACCCTTTACGCGTTCTGCAGCCCGCAGGTAACGCCGGAGGCCGCCGCCGAAAGGCTTACGCTCGAAATCGAAACGTTCCGCCAGTCGATACCGGCCACCGCAGACCTCAAGCGCGCCAAAGCGCGCTTGATAGCCCGGCAGGTGTTCGAACGCGATGACATCGCAAAACAGGCACATTTCATTGGCATGCAGGCCACCTGCGGCCTGGACCCGGTTGCGCTGGAGGATGAGCGTCAAGCCATCGAAGCCGTGACAGCCGAGCAGGTCGCAGAGACCGCGCATGCATTCCTCACCGAGGCGCGCACAGCAATCACCTTCATGCATCACAAGGAAAGTGCCGATGAATAATCCAGACGCAGGGGCGCAGCAGCTCGCTGCAGCCAACAGCATTCCTGGCAACCTGGTCTCAGCCCAAGGGCTTGACCTGGAACAGTTCGAATCCCTTCAAACGCCTGTGCATGCCTGGACCACCGAAGGCGGTGCAGGGGTGAAATTCGTCGAGGCCCGCGGGCTGCCGATCGTGGACATCATTTTGCGGTTCAAGGCCGGCACGGCCCAGGACACCGTGCAACCCGGCTTGGCGGCCCTGACGTTGTACATGCTCGATGAGGGTAGCCAGCATTTCACCGCCACCGAGCAGGCCGATCAGCTAGAGCGCCTGGGCGCGATCGTGGACAAGCAGGTACGCCTGGAGCACGCGACCCTGAGCCTGCGTAGCCTCAGCGCGAGCGCGCTGCTCGAGCCGGCGTTGGAGCTGCTCATTGACCTTGTCGCATGCCCCACGTTCCCGCCTTCGGCCCTGGAGAACATGAAGCAGCAACTGATCCTGAACAACGCAACTCGCGAGCGACAGCCCTCTTTCAGAATGATAAGCGAGGCCTACCGGCATTTGTTCCACAGCCACCCCTACGGCAACCCACTCGGGAGCACCCGCGAAGGTATCGAAGGCATCGCCCCTGCCGACTTGAAGCGTTTTCATCAGCGTGGTTATTGCGCCAGCAACCTGGAGATGGTGGTGGTTGGGGACCTTTCCCTGGCGCACGCCCAAGCAATTTCACAACGCATCAGCCAGGCATTGCCCCAAGGCTGGAGCGCCACTGAACTCCCCATCGTTCCACCAGCGACCCGTGCAACGATCAACGTCGAGCAGTCCGGTACCAGCAGTGCCGTCCTGCTTGCGCTACCCATGAATGTGCCAGCCAATGATCCGGAGTACCCGGCCTTGGTGTTGGCCAGCGAAGTGCTGGGAGCCGGTATCGAATCTCGCTTGATGAGGGAACTGCGCCAACGTCGCGGCTTGACCTACGGCATCGCTACCGATGTGAAACCCATGAGTGCTGGCGGCCTGTTCACCATCACCTGGGAAATTGCTCCGAAGTATGTG